>NZ_JJQL01000079.1:0-243883 GCF_000979975.1 Methanosarcina sp. 1.H.A.2.2 | reverse complement strand
GGAATTCCGCCGACACCCATACCCATGTCAACGTGACAGGGGATAGTGGAAACTGCAACAGCTGCCTTCATGAAGGTGACAGCCCTTGCAAGGTTCCAGGCAGAGGTCTGGCTGGTGTTGGTGTTGCACACTGGACCGAAGACGTTTGCGCCTGCCTTTGCGATCAGAGGTGCCTGCTGGTGTGGCCAGAGGCCTGCGAGGGTTGTACCGTCGTACTGCAGGTTGCCGTGCATACCGAGTACACATTCCCCGGCCATTCCGGCTTCGATGTACATGTTCGGGAATTCCTTCCTGAGAGCCTCGATGGCGTGGAGGGTTCCGTACATGTCTGCGTCACCGGCTGCACCGGTGGTGTCAAAGTTTACACCGTCTGCCCCGGAGGCAAAGATTTTCTGCATAACCCATACGGTGTCCCTGGAAAGGTGCTCTGCGGCGTGTTCCATAGAGTCCCAGGCTTCCTGGATCTTGAAAGCCTTCATGAGGTCTCCCGGGTTCTCGAAGGGTCCGTCAGGAGTGTAGTACAGCCCCATGTTCGGCATTGCGCCATAGAAGAGAGGGATGACCATGTTCTGCTGGCAGACTTCCATTGCCTGGCACTCGTTTGAAACAACGGGCTTTACAGGCTTGTAGCTGTAGTCGATGTGACCGAGTTCCATGGTGTCGGCACCAAAGGCTCTCTCGTGCATCATGCAGCCGACAAGACGGCTGGAAGGAATACCAACACCACTGTTGCCCTGGTCCCCGTCAAGCCTGAGGGTACCGATATCGTGGGTTACAGGAACTTCCATGCCCTGCTCAACACTGACTGCCTTTCCGGGCATCATCAGAATTTCTGCAAGCTTTTCAAGTTCATTACCACTGAGGACAGGAATCTCACCGAGGTCAGCGGCGTTAGCCGTACCTGCCTCAATCTCCTCAACAATCTTTTCTTTGGTAAGGAAGATACGTTTACCGTCTCCCATCCTCAAAGCATATTCAGTTGCCATTTATATCACCATTTTATTGTGTATTCAATATTAGATATGGAAAGCTGTATTCTATGGGGTTCAGAACTTGGACACGAAGGTCCTTGCCTGCCAGAGGGCAATTGACGCCAGGACCAGGATGAGAACCATCCACATAATGTCCCCGGCGGGGATGAAGGAGTTTGCCCAGTACGCATTGTAAGCTTCCAGAGCCGCTGCTGTTTGTGTCATGTTTTAACCTCCGTTAAAGATTACACATATCTCAGGCAGGCATCAGAGCCACGGGTTTTTCCGAAGTCGGTGATCACGTACCTGTGCAGGAGGAAACCTTTCTTGTAGATCCCATCTTCATCGACCTTCTGCTCCACGTCCTTCAGCATCCCTCCGGATGCCAGTTCGAGGATGTCGAAATTGATGCTGTCCCTGTGGAAATTGCTCCTCATGTCGTACTCTTCCTGGATCTTTGAAACGATTTCATAGTTCCATCGTTCTTTCCCATCCAGTAAAATCTCCAGAATCCTGAATTTGATAGGCCGGTTTCCGCTCACTTCACTCACCTCTCAGAGTTTCAAGCGCACTTGTGTCTTCCGTAATCATAGCGAAACTACCAATAACACAGAGAGTGCCTCCGACAAGGATAGACCACTGCGGGACATCTCCGAAGAAGAGGAAAATGAAGATGATAGCAAACAGACCGTAGAGATTTCCAATACCCTGCCCTCTTCCTACCCCGATAAGCGGGAAGGACTTGTACCAGCAGACATAACAGAAACCAAAGGTAATCCCTGCGAAAATCAAGACCAGCAGGGTCATGGGTTCAAAGGCCTGGAGTGCAAAGGAATACATCGGGTAACCGAGAATTGCAAGCACTGGAACAACAATGATCCACCAGATAATGTTTTCTCCTAAGAACCTGAGGGTCAGCCCCACGTCCGGCTCGGAAATGTCGAGACCTTTTCCTGCGATTGCGCCTTCAATGCCCCAGCCGGCAGCAGCCATCAAACCTCCAAGGTATCCGATCCACTGGACGTTGCCTGAGGAAAGCTCAGTCAGAAGCCCGCCTCCGAAGATCGTGATGCCTCCTAAAATGATGACTCCTATACCGATTGCCGCTCTCTTGGAGATCTTTTCCCCGTACCAGTAGTAAGCAAGAACAGAGCCCACCACAGGGTAAAGAAGAGCTGCAACAGCTGCAAATGCTCCGCCTATAAAGCCCATAGCAATGAACGAACCGAGAATTGCCATAGGGCCTCCGAAAATCGAGGCAAGGAAGAACCACTTGGAACACGGGTTGAATTCTTTCATTGTCCGGACAAGTTCCCCGTATTTACCAAGCACTCCATTCCAGAGCATGAGCGCTAGCATGACCGTAAGTGCATTAAAGGCCGTAATCAGCACGGCAGTTACAATAAGAGCTGAGCCGTCTCCTCCGGTTTCGGCAATAGCGCTGTACATCTCATCGAATGGGTTAAGCACCCACACAACGGTCCCTGGAAGATACCAGATACCCCAGAATACAGCACAGAAAAGGGCCCACATGTACCCTTTACTGATTTTTCGTTTGCTTTCCTGTTTTTTTAAAGATTTTAAATCCACGGAAAATCCCTCCATTTTTCAGAAGCACTATGGAATTCCCTCAGGGCATGAGTCCGTCCCAGCCCTATTCCACAGCCTGAAAGTACAGCTTGCGAAACCTCTCTAAGGACATTTACATTTAAGGGAACTAGATTAACTTTTATATATAATTTAGAGACTACAGTTTCCGGCGTACTACATATATAATTAACTACAGTTATAATTGCCATTTTTATCCCGTTTTACTGCAGTTTTCAGGCTTTTTGACAATTGCTTTAAGTTGCCATTTTAAACAATTATCAGCAGCTTTGAAGTTTGCCTTAGTATTGCCGTAGTCTAAATACTGAGCAGGTTTCTGCGCAGTCTTTTCTATGGTTAATGTAGCTCGTGAGTATGACCAGATATGAAAGAATTTTTTTGTTTATACCCTCAGCTATCGGTTTCGCAAAAACTGTACAAAATAAAATTGGGCAGAAAATGCATTCGATTAGATCTTCTGCATTTTCTGCTTATTGAGCTTTTAGAGTAAGGCTGCTTTTACCTTACTGACGACATCGGTGGCACTTTCACCGTAGATGTCTGCGCCAATCTTGTCTGCCCAGTCCTGTGTGCATGGAGCTCCACCGACCATGGTCTTTACCTGGTCGCGAACACCTGCTTCTTTGAGCTGTTCTTCGATCTGGATCTGGTTGACCATGGTGGTGGTCATAAGAGCGGAGGATGCAACAATCTGGGGTTTGAGTTCCTTTACCTTTTCAACAAAGGCACTGATTGGGACGTCTCTTCCGAGGTCCACAACTTTGAAGCCTGCAATGTTGAGCATGGAGGCAACGATGTCCTTTCCAATGGAGTGGATGTCACCTTCGATGGTTCCGATTACAACGGTTCCAAGGCTCTTGGTCTGGGATTTGCGCTTGTCCATTTCCGGCTTGATGACTTCAATACCTGCGTTCATTGCCTCGGCGGCTGCAAGTACATGGGGGAGGAAGAGAGTGCCCTGCTCGAACTGTTCTCCTACTTCCAGCATGCCTGCGGTAAAGCCCTTCTCAATGAGCTCTACAGGGTCAACACCTGCTGCAAGAGCTTCTTCTGCAACTTCTGCTGCGAGTTCGTCGTCAAAATCGGTGATTGCGTCTTTTGCTTTTGCAATGATTGCTTCTGTGCTTGCCATTTTTAGATCTCCTGAATATCCTGATATTGTAATTACATGCCTCTGAAAGCCTTGTCAGCCCTGTCGACAACTGCCTTCATGTCCTTGAGGATGTCTGCGTCGATTGGTTTAACTACGTGGTTCTTGAGAACGTCTACGACCTTTTCGTGTGCAGCGGTTGCAAGGTCCTTTGCGCCGGCTGCTGCCCAGTCACCGAACATGCGCCTGTCGATGATCATGGGGTCGGAGGGGTAGTTCACAAGCTGCCTGGTCTGTTTGAGGGAGAGGAAGTTGTTTCCAATGCCTACTTTCTGGATAGACTCGACTGCAAGGGTTTCCTCAGTGACAGGGACTCCCATAAGGGCCTTCTTTGTCATCTTGATGATATCGTTGTCAATAACGAGCTGTTCCATGGAGAAAGTCATACCAAGCTCAAGCATCCCGGCGCCGTAGAGGGTGTTTGCCCCTGCGAGGGAGGGAAGGAGGCAGGTCATGGTCTTCTCGTGTCCAGCCTGGTCGTCCGGGACCTTTGCATCAGACTAGGTGCCTGCCACGAATGCGGGGAGGCCATAGAACTGGGCGAGCTTTGCGACAGATGCGCTGATCAGGCCGAGTTCGGGAGATCCGACGGGCGCAGTACCCTTCTTCAGGTCGAAGGTGGTGGTGGAACTTCCGTACCAGACTTTGGTTCCGGGTACTGTGAGCTGAGCGAGAGTGATACCTGAGAGTACTTCGGCGTTGTGGGTAACAAGGGTTCCTGCAAGGTATACAGGAGCAGAACCACCGGACATTGCCATACTCAGGACGTTTACAGGGATACCGAGGCGGGCACCCTTAATGATGACCTGGCAAGCGTTGACACTGAGCTCGAGTGGGCTGGTCGGGCAGAGCAGCATGGAGAAAAGAGGCTTTTTCCTTGTTTCTTCTTCGTCGCCGCCGTAGTAGGCCTTTGCGATGTCCCAGTAGTATTCGACGTTTTCGCCGACTGGGTCAATGTGGTGGAAGTGTTTTGCGGTGTTAGTAAGAGGGGTGAAGGTCTCGTGAACGTCCTGGGCACCCTG
Organism: Methanosarcina sp. 1.H.A.2.2; assembly: GCF_000979975.1. NCBI lineage: Archaea > Methanobacteriati > Methanobacteriota > Methanomicrobia > Methanosarcinales > Methanosarcinaceae > Methanosarcina > Methanosarcina sp. 1.H.A.2.2. The sequence goes on along the minus strand of NZ_JJQL01000079.1, from coordinate 239,132 downwards.
GCCTGCAATATCCCTTGCAGAGACCGGGAGAGAGAAGTAGTCGATGTTTTCTGCCCAGTCACAGAGCTTTGCAATGTCTGCAATGTCCTGCTCAACAGAGTCAACGGTTACGTACTTGCCATCCTGATACTTGCAAACCTTTACACCGGTACCGAAGCAGGTCCAGTGAACCTTTCCGCCGGATTCCTGTACAGTGTTGTGCTTCTTGTCGCGGCCCCAGAGGACAAACCTGGAGGGAGCGAGCTGAAGAGCTCTTCTTACGAGATATTCAGGGATCTTTACAATCTGAGTCTTTTCGTCAACTTCACAGCCATTTTCCTTGAAGATCTGCCTGGCTTCCGGGTCAGAGACCTGGACACCGGGGTCCATCAGGATTTCCATTGAGGCGTAGTGAATTGCCTTAAGTTCGTCGTTCGTAAAAAGGTTTAATTCCACACCGTTAAGTGCGTTGAATCCTGCAACTGCATTACATTTTGCCATTTTGTAACCTCCGATAAAAAAGATTTAAACGAGCAGTTCTTTTGCCTTAGCAACGGCTTCACTTGCGTTTTCTGCGTAACAGTCTGCGCCGATCTTGTCAGCCCATGCCTGGGTTGCTGGTGCGCCCCCGATCATGACCTTTACATTTTCTCTCATACCTTCTTCCTTGAGGAGTTCGATAACTTGTTTCTGTCCAGGAAGAGTTGTGGTCATAAGAGCAGAAAGCCCGATCATATCAGCATTGACTTCCTTTGCCTTCTGGATAAAGTTCATGACAGGAACATCGCGGCCGATGTCGTGCACTTCAAAACCAGCAGACTGGAGCATTGTGGACACGATGGATTTGCCGATGTCATGGACGTCGCCTTCTACAGTACCGTTCACAATGACGGCCACTTTTGCGCTGGAAGCGCCTTCAGGCATAAGGTCCTTAAGAGCTGCGACTCCGGCGGTCATTGCGTCGGCAGCCATCATAACGTGGGGTAAGAAAAGTTTGCCTCTCTCAAAGAGGACACCCACTTCATTCATGCCTGCGGCAAGCCCTTTTTCAATAATTAGTGCGGGGTCCAGTTCTCCTTTTGCCTTTTCAACGGCAGCGAGTACTGCATCCTTTTTACAGGTGATTACAGCGCCTGCAAGTTCCTGAAGTAATTCTTCTTGGCTAATGTTGCATCCTCCGTTTTAATTTTTGAACTATGGAGACGTCTCGACCCGAAATTAACATGAATAATCATGATAATTTGGGATGCAAGCTCAAGCTCTATGAGTCATGAGATGCACGAGAAGTAACTCATGATCACCATGGGTGGGAAACCATGATTACCACAAGCAAAACTGCGAAATCATGAAGGATTCATGATTGTCCTGATTGGGGTTCATGAGTATTTTAGCAGAGGGAGTATTTTTGGTGCCATTTTAAATCCCGTCTGTGTACTCATCTTTACAAATGTCTCCAGAATAAAGTTCAATTTACTGGTATAAATATTTTGTTAAAAAATACATGCCAAAAATGAGAGTTATATAAATAAGTTTTGGTTAATACATTTTGAAGGAAGTATTTGGGAGAGAATCAGAGAAGATCAAACGAAAAATATAAATATGAAACATTAAAAATGGACTTTTGGAGGGACGTGAGAGAAGGAAAAGTAAAGTAAATAGGGAAGAAATCTGGAAAAATATTAAAAAAGTAAAATAATTAAGTATGCAGAGCATAAGAAGATATAAAGGATACTGATGCTGTTTAGCATCAAAACTTTAAGTTAAACAGTTGATTGACGACCAATTAATTCTTTTTTAGAACATCGTTTTTTCTCATTTCCTGAGTCAGAATGGAATTCAGGTCAGAAAACAGGAAAAAGAGAAAAACTTATATATTAGATATTTTTCTGAGTCAGAATTTCATTACAATTTCGTGCCCACAGGAAAAGAATAGATATCTAAAATGCTAGCAGCCCCGGAGAAAAAAAACATTCTGAACATAGAATAAAACATTCTGAACATAAAATAAGAAATGGGAGAAAGTGGGACGATGGAAAAAAGAATAACCTGAGACGTGAAGTGCAAGAAGTGAAGAGGGTGAACTACCACTCAGCTAAAGACTGAGTGGCTTCTTGGTTCATTCCTCCCTCTATTGAGGGCAAGTCCCCAAGCTCTTCCCCGCGTTCCGCAGGTGAAAATATGTACTTGAGCTTCCTTTCGGATTCCAGTTTTCGCTGGCGCAGTCTCTAGCCCTTAGAGAGTGTGATCGTGAAGTTTGCCCTGTTATCCAACTTGCTTTCGCATTGTGGTGACAGCAAAATACCTCAGTCCTTGCTTGGTTTTCGCTTCGGAAATCAGCATGGAATGAGAGACTTCAAAATAGAAATAAGTTTGCAGAATCAATAACAGCAGAACGTGAGGAAGTTGACGCTTATATCCCACGAAGCGGAAGACTTCGGGGTTTTACGTTCCTTCCCATAAAATAGAAGGCAAGGCGAAAAAAGAAAAAAGAAGAGAAAAATAGAAACGGGAGAGTTATAGAGGGGATCACAAAGAGAATTTATGATAAATCTGGTTCTTTATAACCAGAAATACATAAGCTGTAAGCTCTGTTTACAAGCTCAAGCAGTTTCTGATCTTCCCGCGGTATGTTTACTCCACAAGCAAGGGAAAGGTATTCGGCGAGGTCAAAGATCTTTATTTTCTCATCCTTTCCGGCTTCGACAAGGTTCTGCATACAGCCCCCGCAGTTGGTAATGATTATGCCGCAGCCCAGTTTTTCGGCAGCCCGAAAACGATCAGAAGCTACAGAAATAGACTCGGAAGGATAATTGACCCTTACGCCTCCACCAAAGCCGCAGCAAGCCGAACCTTCAGGAGTTTTATTTGCAAGCTCGGTGCCGGGGATATTTTCAAGCACGTTTCGTGCTTCCCTGTAGACGCCCATGCCCCGAGTCAGATGACAGGGGTCGTGGTAAAATACCCTGTGTTTGAGGGTTGTTTCCGGAGTAAGTTTACCTTCTTTTAAAAGGCGTTCCAGGTACTGAGAGACATGTAACACCTCAAAGTCCATTTCCCCGAACATTTTTGGATAGATTTCCTTAAAAGCCTTAAAGCAGCCGGGGCAAGATGTAAGAAGGATTTTTGCCCCTCTTTTCCTGACCTCATCGATATTTTGCTGCCCATGCCTGCGGATGGGACCCGGGTTTCCGGCACCTGCAGATACTGCGCCGCAGCAGTATTCAAGCCCGCTCAGGACAGTGTAATCGACCCCCGCCTTTTCCAGAAGGGCAACAACAGCCTGTGCCATATTTTTGTTAATATAGGTGCCGGCGCATCCCGGGAAATACACGACAGAGCCAGGACTGTCTATGTACGCAGGAATCTCATCCATTTCACCAACCTTTTTGAAGATATTATTTTCAGCCTCAGGGTCCGCCATAGTCTGCCTGTCCGTGAGACCGTTTTCACTTACCCATTTCTGCCGGGCAGGAGAAATAAGCATCTTGAGCCCAAGCCCTTCGGGACAGGCTTCGGCACAAAGCCCGCAGGTCAGGCAGTGCAGCAGGGAAGCAGGATCAATTCCAGTAGTCCCGTCCAGATACCCGTAAAGTAGGTCAAGCAAACTGAGGTCATCATATCGAGGGCAGACCTCAAGGCACTGTCCGCATTGCGTACATTTTTCCCTGTGTTTTTCCACTATATTCATATTTTAACTCCACATCATTTTAAACTCATGCGACTTCATTATTATAGCGATCCTAAAAATATAGCGATCCTTAAAACTTAGCGGTCCTTAAAACCTCTTTCTGGAGAATTCCATCCCTGAAGCCCGAAATATTTAGAAAAAAGATAAGACTAATATCCAGATATGCACTATTAATAGTCAGATAAAAGGAATAGCCAGATAAAAAGGAATAGTCAGATAAAAGGAATAAACAGATAAAAGGAATAAACAGATAAAAGGAAGGGATTGAAATATTCGAAGAGCTGAAAAACAGCACAAGAAAGCTGGTAATTCCGTTTGCCCGTTCAATACCCCTCTCCCCAAACACCCTTACCCTGCTGGGTTTTGCAGTAAGCGTGGCTGCAGGAGCTGCATTCGCCCTGGGCAAACCTTTTGAAGGAGGGCTCCTGATTCTCTTCAGCGGGGTTTTTGATATCCTTGACGGCGGAGTCGCAAGAGCAAAAGGCAGGACCACTCCTTTCGGAGGAGTGCTGGACTCGGTCTGCGACCGCTATTCCGACGGGCTGATGTTTCTTGGAATAATGGCCGGGGCGATTTACGGCAGACTTGGCTTTACCCCCGTCCTCGGGATAGAAGTCTGGCTCTGGGCTGGCTTTGCCCTTATAGGTTCTTTTCTGGTGAGCTACACCCGCGCCCGGGCAGAGTCCGCAGGCTGCCGGAAGCTGTCTATAGGAATTGCCGAACGCACGGAAAGGATGCTCATCCTGGCTTTAGGCGCCCTCTCAGGATTCCTCAGCTGGGCTCTTGTTCTGATAGCGATATTCTCGCATATCACCATGATCCAGAGAGTCCTGCGAGCAAAAAGTATACTGAGTAAGCCCCCCGAATCCGAATTCCAGAAACCCTGAAGCCACAATCCGGAGATCCGAACAAATAAAAAAATTAAAGAACATCCCCTACTGGCTCCCCCCAACCGATATACATTTATACTACATGTTTGATTACAATAGTTGGATGATGGCAAGCAAGCATAGGACCGTTGCCGTCTGAAAAGCATAAATGCTCTGCGGGGCCGTAGGGTAGCTTGGTCCATCCTGCAAGGCTGGGGGTCTTGCGACCTGAGTTCGAATCTCAGCGGCCCCACCAAACTCTTATTCAACCTTAGACTTTTTTTACATGTTTTATTGGATTTTTCATTACACGTTTTTAAAATATCTGATTTGCTGCGTAATTCCTATTTTCAGCCCCTTTCATCGTTTTTGAGCTTATAGTTAAAGGGCTGTGACCACGTTTTGAATTTGTTTTTTGGGCCCCGGGCTCTCAACGACTGCGAAGCAGGCGGCCTTTCCTAAACAGAAAAGAGGACTTGAAAACTCGGATACAGGCAAGTTATGATCTGCTGCATACAAAGGGCGAAAGGATAGGGAAGTTGAAGATGCGAGTAAGGTTACCCCGGAACAATATCAGCCGATTAACCCCACCCCAAAAAATATAGAATTAGTGTAATTTATCTTCCTTCCCCTTTTCCCGCTTATACTTCTCCTTGATTTTCTCAATCATTTCCTCATTAGCCTCAACAACGAAAGCTCCGATATACCCGCATTCCTTGCAGTGGTAGACCGCACCTGCATACCCGCCAACCTCATAATAGATATCCGCATTCCCGCAGACAGGACAGACTTCAACTAATTTTTCCCGGTTCAGGGCAATTCCTCCTTTAATAAGGCTTACAATACCGAATTGTTAAATTATATATAAGAAGCATGATTCAAGATAAAGACATAGTATTTTAACCTGATATTCAAAATGATGTTCAAAATGATATTCAAAATGATATTCAAAATGATATTCAAAATGACTCAAACTGACATGCGGAAAAGAACCATGCTGCTTAGCTGAAACAGCCGCTTATTCATATATCCCCGTTCCAGATTTAGATATTAACTGTAGAGATTAACGATTCAAGGCTTACAGTGAGTTGAAAAATGACAGAAATGATGACCCCTGCAATGCGCCAGTACTACGAAGCCAAGCAGGCATACCCTGACGCCCTTATCTTCTTCAGGATGGGAGACTTCTACGAATCCTTTGGGGAAGACGCAAAAACCATTGCGAAAGAACTTGGAATTACCCTGACTGCACGGGGGAAAGACAAAACAGGGGAGAAAATGCCGCTTGCAGGAATTCCCTACCATGCCATTGACACCTACCTGCCCAGGCTAATAAATAAGGGGTACAAGGTAGCCATCTGTGAACAGCTCGAAGACCCGAAGCAGGCAAAAGGAGTTGTGAAGCGAGGAGTTGTCAGAGTGGTCACCCCGGGAACAGCAATAGACTCCTCAATGTTTTCGGATGCCTCAAACAATTACCTCATGGCAGTTGCAGGAAGGGAGATCGGAAAATCCGGGAAAAGCGGGGAAAAAGAAATTGAATTCGGGATCTCCTTCCTCGATATATCTACAGGGGAGTTCCTTACAACCCAGTTTACGGACTCGGACAGCTTTGAGAAATTACTTAGCGAACTTGCCCGCATGCACCCTGCAGAATGCATCCTGCCCCCGTCCCTGTACGGGAATTCAGATTTAGTAGCCAGGTTAAGGGACCAGACAATTGTGCAGGAATTTGCTCCCGAGATTTTCGGACCCGAGGAAGCCGGAGAAAACCTGAAAGCTCATTTAGGGGTCGCAACCCTCGAGGGCATGGGCTGCGAAAAGCTGGAGTTTGCAGTTTACTCCGCCTGGGCTGCCCTTGAGTATGCAAAGACTACCCAGATGAGGGACCTTGCCCATATCAATACCCTCAGGACCTACTCAAACACCGAGTTCATGGTCCTGGATTCGATTACCCTGCGCAACCTCGAAATCGTGAAAAACGTGAGGGAAGGAGGAGACGAAAACTCCCTCTATCGGACCCTGAACTGCACACGGACACCTATGGGAAGCCGTATCCTGAAAAAATGGCTTTTAAAGCCCCTTCTTTCCGTAGAAAATATAAACCACAGGCTGGATGCCGTAGAAGAACTGGCAGAAGACTCTCTGCTCCGCTATGATATAAGGGACTGGCTCTCAGACGTAAGAGACATCGAACGCCTGGTAGGAAGGATAGTATATGGAAATGCCAGCGCAAGGGACCTCGTAGCCCTGAAAAAGTCCATGGACGTCGTACCTTCTATCCGGGACTGCCTGCTGGAAAAAGCCGGGCCAGAAATATTAAAAGAGATTGCAGAAGGGCTTGCAGCCTTTTCGGAACTGGAAAACCTGACTGAAATGATTGAAAAAGCAATTGTTGAAGAGCCTCCTGTAACCGTTAGAGATGGCGGAATGATAAAGTCCGGGTACAGTCCGGAACTTGACGAACTCCGGGATATTGCAAGCAACAGCAAACAGTGGATTGCGGCTTTTCAGCAGAAGGAGAAAGAGAGAAGCGGAATCAAGTCCCTGAAAGTCGGATACAATAAGGTCTTTGGTTATTATATCGAGGTTACCAATGCAAACAGCAGCCAGGTGCCTGATGACTATATAAGAAAACAGACGATGTCAAATGCAGAGCGTTTCTTTACGCCGGAACTTAAAGAAAAAGAAAGCCTGATCCTGACAGCAAATGAAAAAGCAGTAGCTCTGGAATACGAAATCTTCACTGAACTCACACAGGCCCTTTCAGCGCATTCAAGGGAACTCCAGGAAACAGCAGAAAGACTGGGCACCCTTGATGTCCTTGCAGACCTTGCCGAAGTTGCAGAAAACAACAACTATACAAGGCCGCAGCTCACCGAAGACTGCAAGATCCTTATCAGGGACGGGCGGCACCCCGTAGTCGAAAGTACCGTATCAGGAGGCTTTGTACCCAATGATACCGAAATGGACTGCAAGGAGAACCAGTTTTTGCTTGTTACAGGCCCGAATATGGCAGGAAAGTCCACCTACATGCGCCAGACCGCCCTTATTGCAATTATGGCTCAGGCAGGCTCCTTTGTTCCGGCATCCCATACATCCATAGGAATGATTGACCAGGTCTTTACAAGGATAGGGGCTTTTGACGACCTTGCAAGCGGGCAGAGCACTTTTATGGTTGAGATGGTGGAGCTTGCAAATATCCTGAATAACGCAAGTCCCCGAAGTCTTGTACTGCTTGACGAAATAGGCAGGGGGACGAGCACATATGACGGGTACAGCATCGCAAAAGCAGTTGTGGAGTTCCTGCACAACAGGGGAAAGGTTGGGGTCAGGGCTCTTTTTGCGACCCATTATCACCAGCTTACAGCCCTTGAAGAGAAATTAAAGCGGGTCAAAAACTACCATATTGCAGTAAAAGAAGATGGCCACGAGTTAGTTTTCCTGCGGAAAATCGTTCCCGGAGCAACAGATAGGAGTTACGGGATCCAGGTTGCAAGGCTTGCCGGAGTCCCGGAAAAGGTGATCGAAAGGGCAAACGAGATCCTTAAGGAACTTGAAAAGGAAAACGTGTTTGAAGAAGTAGAGGATAGCGAAAACGGGAAAAAGAGGAAAAGCAAAGCAAGTGCACGCTATACCCAGATGATGCTTTTCGACCCCGGAAGCAGCAATGGGAATCAGGAGAGGGCAAAAGGGTTGAGCCCTGTGGAAGCAGCCCTGAAAAAGCTGAACGTGGATGAGATGACGCCAATAGAAGCCATGAACAAACTCCATGAGCTGAAAAAACTGCTTGGTTAAAAAGAAAAATGGGCTAAGAGATTGCCCACCTTGATAGAGCAAGGGATCAGGGAAAACAGATGAAAGGGCGGATAAAAGGCAGATGAAGGGCAAAGGAAAGGAAAAGTGAAAAACAAATGACGGAGCAGGTTGAAGAAAAGCTGGAAGAGATGATGGAAAGTCAGATAGAAAATCAGGGTAATAAAATCCGGATTCTCGACAGGGACACGATAAATAAAATCGCAGCCGGGGAGGTAATAGAACGCCCGGCATCCGTGGTAAAGGAACTTGTGGACAACTCAATCGATGCCGGAGCAACGGAAATCCGCATCGAGGTAGAAAAGGGGGGAAAACATTCCATCCTTATCCGGGACAACGGTTGCGGGATGAGCAGGGCCGATACTCTCCTTTCATACAAAAAACACGCAACAAGCAAACTCACAAAGATCGAAGACCTTGATACGGTCTCAACAATGGGGTTCAGGGGAGAAGCTCTTGCTTCAATTACCGCCATTGCAAAGGTAGAGATCATTACCCGTCCCCCGGAAGAGATTACCGGCACAAAAATGGTCATCCACGGAGGAAAAGTGCAGGAAACATCTGATGCAGGCACGGCTCCGGGGACCTCGATACACGTAAAAGACCTTTTTTATAACACACCTGCAAGGCGCAAGTACCTGAAAAGCGACCGCACCGAACTTGCCCATATCACAGATACCATTACAAGGCTTGCCCTGGCAAATCCGGGAATTTCCTTTACCCTGCTCAGTGAAGGAAAGCCAATCATAAAAAATACGGGTTCAAGCGGCCTTTTGAAAAGCATGGTCAACCTGCTCGGCCCTGATACGGCACGTTCAATGCTGCCCCTTGAGTACAGGACAGAAGACTTTGAACTCCGGGGATATATCTCAAAACCCGAAACCCACAGGGGAGGAAGCGACCAGCTTTATGTATTCGTAAACACGCGCCCTGTCACTTCAAGAGCTATCAGCACATCTGTCCGCGAAGGATATTACACAAAGATCCCTAAAGGCCGCTATCCTGTGGCAGTGCTTGCTCTTACCCTCGATCCGGGAGAGGTGGACGTAAACGTACACCCCCGCAAAGCCGAAGTCCGTTTCAGCCGGGAAAAGGAGGTAGGAGATGCAGTCATTCGTGCAGTTGAAAAGGTCCTTTCTGAACACGGGCTTGCACCCGTGGTAAGGGAAAAAGATGGAAGAAGGTTTCAGAAAACCTTCGAGGGTTCAGGGCCATCAGGAAAAATTCAGGCACAGGAAGCCCCTATAACTCTGCCGGAAAAGGGACCTGCAGAGGAAATCAGGAAAGCAGCCGGGAAGGAAACCGGAAAGGAAGCAGAGTTTCAAGAGGAAGCCAGAGTTCCTGAAAGCGGCAGTAGACTCCTGAGAGAAAAATCCGAAGCTTATACCTACCCGATAAAGGATACGGAGAGGAGACTAAAGAAATCCGAGCGCCTCCTGGATGCAGAAAGGGTAGGAGTCCAGGAAGTCCTGAGGGGAAGAGATCAGGTCAGTAACAAGGAAGAGGAGAAAGCAGGAGAAAAAGAAGAGGAAAAGATAGGGGAGAAGGAAAGAGAACTGATCAGTAAAAAGACAGGGGAAAAGGAAGAGAAGAAAACAGGGGAAAAGGAAAGAGAACTGATCAGTAAAAAGACAGGAGAGAAAGAAAGAGAACTGATCAGTGCGAAGACAGGAGAGAAAGAAAGAGAACTGATCAGTGCGAAGACGGGGGAAAAGGTAAATGAAAGAATAAATGCAGGGGAGAGGCAAAGTAAAAAGCCGAAGCAAAAAGCAAACACCGATCTTTTCGAAGACCTGCGGGTCATAGGCCAGACCTCTAAGATGTACATCCTTGCCGAAAAAGGGGAAGACCTTGTGATAATCGACCAGCATGCAGCCCATGAGCGTATCCTTTACGAGCAGGTCCTGAGAACGAAAAAATCCAGGGTGCAGGAGTTGATCGCCCCTGTAGTGATAGAACTCACCCCGAAAGAAAAGGTGCTCATGGAGGAGTATATCCCTTATCTGGAGGAGTACGGCTTCGGGATCTCGGAATTCGGGGACAATACCTATGTCGTTACCTTTGTCCCTGAGGTTTTCGGACGGCTCGAGGATACCAGCGTAATCCATGACGTGATATCTGACCTTCTGGCTGAAGGAAAGGTCAAAAGAGATACTGGGGTCTCGGAAAAGGTGAGCAAGACCCTTGCCTGCAGGGCAGCAATCAAAGGAGGGGCAGCCTGCAACTCAAGGCAGATGGAAGAGCTGATAGAACAGCTCAAAGCAGCCGAAAACCCTTATTCCTGCCCGCACGGGAGACCAACAGTGATAACCTTTACAAAAGGCGAACTGGACCGCATGTTTGCAAGAACTCAGTGAATAGGATTCCCGGAAAAAAGAAAAAGTTGAGAAAATCAGGGGAAGGGGGCTGTTCAGGAGAGTGGACGCCCCTATAAAAAACTCAATCTTTCGACGTAGCGCATAGAAAGAATACTGGTGAGTGGTTATGAAGAGATATAGAGGATTTTCACTGAACATTTACCTTTATATCCCTATAGATTTATATAATATAACTGAAATGTAAGATAGGTGTCAGGCGAGTACTGACATCAAATAGGCATCATTCCACAAGGCTATTTTTCACACACCAACCCCCCAAACCCCAACAAGAATGGTACCCCCCATTCAAACCCCAACAAACCCCAACTTCCAGAAAAACGAAAAAATCCCCACTCCTGGAATGATGCCACTCTTTTCTATATTGCCCGGGGAATTTTACACTGTCCATTGATCTTTTCCGATAGTCCACTGACTGTACTCTATAATCCAGTAACCATTTTCCCGGAGTCCAGTAACCTTTTTCGATAGTCCAGTGACTGTTCTCTATAATCCAGTAACCTGTTCCTGGAGTCCACGAACCTTTTCCCAGAAGTCAGTCTTCTTGTTCGGGTTTGTATAGGAACCCCGAGGTATTTCATAAGAATCAGTTGTGTTTTGTTGAGGCTCTTCTCTTCCAATTAGTTCCCGGTTTTCAGGTCAATACATTTATAATAAAAAACCTCCGAGTATTCTTCCATGATAGATCCTGTTAACAATTTCAAGATCCCTGAAGAATGGATTGCCCGTACCGGGCTGCCCAGGGAAGAGCTTGAAAAAAACGTGGCATCCGGGATGATCGTGGTCCTGAGTGACGGGTCCGTACTCAAGAGAGGATATACCACAGGAACCACAGCCAGTGCCGCTGCAAAAGCCGCTGTGCTTTCCCTTAAAAAAACAGTTGACAGCGTATCCGTTCCCACCCCGGTAGGACTGAGAGCCTACCTTGAAGTCAGCGAATCCTCTCCAGGGCGTGCAGTTGTAAAGAAGATCCTTAACGACCACGAATCCGATATTACCCGGGGGCTTGAATTTGTTGGCGAAGCCAGGGAAGCAGATGGGATCAGCATCTTCGGCGGAAAGGGCATAGGAGTTGTAAAAAGGGACGGGCTCCAGGTCTCGAAGGGCAACCCGGCCATCAACCCAAAACCCATGGAACAGATCAGGGCTGCAGTGCAGGAAGCTGTAGAGGAACTGGGTTTAAAGGGAGCTGAGGTCACGATTTCGATCCCTGAAGGGGAAAGGATAGGAAAAGAGACTCTGAACAGCAGGATAGGAGTCGAAGGCGGGATTTCTGTCCTCGGGAGCACAGGTTTTGTTGAGCCCTGGAACGACCATCTGGGAGAGATGAAAGGAGACCTTATCCGCTGCACGGATAGAGTGGTTCTGACTACGGGCCGAATAGGAATGCGTTATTCTCATATGCTCTTCCCTGAATACACCGTTGTTATGGTCGGGAGCAGGATTTCGGAAGGGCTTGATAACGCTTCAGGCGATGTCATAATCTGCGGGCTTCCGGGTCTTGTCCTGAAATGGGGAAACCCTGAGATGCTTGAGAACAGCGGATATGCAACCGTTGTTGAGATGCTTGAAAAGGCTCCGGAACACGAGCGCCTGAAAGAAGCCTTTGAAATGGCCGTCGAAAAAGGAAAGGGCGCAAGAATCGTTGTAATTGACAGGGACGGGTCTGTCCTGATGGACAGCAAGAGCGAGAAACAAAAGTGAGAATTAAACTCAAAAAACTTGAACCGGACAAAGGGGAAGAAAAACTATGATTGTGGTAGGAGTCGGGGTCGGACCCGGCATGCTCACGGAAGAAGGGATAAGGGCGATAACAAAGGCATCAGTGGTTTACGGTGCAAAAAGAGCCCTTGAGCTCGCACAGGAACATATTACCTGCGAAGCAAAAACGATTAAAGACTATAAGTCGCTCCATCTCCTGCCCGCAGATGCCGTTGTCCTATCAACAGGAGACCCCATGTTTTCCGGGCTCGGGAAATTTGCAGGGGAAAATGATACCGTAATTCCCGGAATTTCTTCAATGCAGGCAGCCTGTGCGCGTACAAAGGTAAACCTGACGAACCTCTGTGCAATAACAGCCCACGGCAGGGACTTTGAACCTGCAAAAGCCGAACTGATCCAGGAATTGAAGAACGGCAGAAACATTTTCCTGCTGCCGGAAGAGACATTCGGCTCCTGCGAGGTTGCAGAAATCCTTAAAGAACTTGGAATTAACGCTGAACTTTATACCTGCGAAAACCTCGGCTACCCCGAAGAAAGGATCGCAAAAGGCACTCCTGAAAATCCCCCAATTGCAGAAACAATTCTCTACGGGCTGCTTATCGTGCAGAAAAGATGAAAAACGGGGAAAGAGGGGGAAAGGGGGAAAACTTCCGGTTCAGCGCCCGGAAATTTCCGTATATTTGAGGTTCAGCCCATGAGAAAACTAAAGACAGCGTAAAAGATTAAATCCCCGAAAACGACTGCGGTTATAAAGCCTGCTGTAATTGAGAGCATAAAAGGCAGGCCCGGGGTAACCCAGACTTCCTTTTCAATAAGCCCTTTTTTTACGTATTCCCCAAGTTCGGGCTTCAGGTTCGCATCAAAGTCGAGCCCTGTCCGCGCAAACTTCCTGATGACGATTCCGTTTTCATCAAGCTCGAACTTTTCAAGCAAGGCCAGATGTTCCTTCCTTTTCAGAGAGGATACCTCAGTCCTGTACCCGATAAACATGTATAAGGGCTTTTTAAGCATTTCAGGCGAGAAATGCAGGGCGTTGTAGCAGAACATCCCGAGAGGCACAAGTGTCGTTACCAGGAGAGCATTTTCCAGTACCGTGAAGGCAAAGAGCCCTACAGGAGGCAACCCTAGCAAAGGATAAAGCTCTCCCGAGAACAGGAAAACCGGATAGAGCGGAAATATGATTGAAAGCACTATCAGTCCCTTTGCATCCCCGCCCCCGAAGGCCCCAAGCTGGAAAAGGATGTAAATCGAAACGAAAACAATAACTCCGGAAAAAATTAGAGATTTAAGGTAGGGAATCCCTCCAGTATAAACGTCATAGATTACAAATACCGAACCCGATGCAAGCATGTATTTCCACACCTTATTTGAGACTCTGCGTGCCTTCAGGTCAGTATAGCACGCGTAGAGCAAAAACGGCATGGTGAAGAGGATTTTCAGGATTTCGATCATACAAACCAATCAATTAAATTATTTCTATAGTTATTTACATTATTACTCCATTACTTCATTACTTTATCGCCTGATTGAAACCCTCGAAATATACAAAAAAACTGAAACCCCCTGGCCAAAAAGATGAAAATGTACTTACATAACAGGTCCGGTCAAGCCCAAAATCAGCTCGCAAGCGATAAGCTTATACATAAGAAGTTCTATTTTATGGTTGCTTAACTCTTATTAATTTTCAATTTCATCTGTGGGCTCGTGGTCTAGCCGGTTATGACGTCGCCTTCACACGGCGGAGGTCCTGAGTTCGAATCTCAGCGGGCCCACATTCTGTTTCTTCTTTCTTTTCTGATTTTGAGGTTTTATAGACTTCCTTTTCTAATGCTTCGATTCTTGCTTCAAGTTTGGACAGGTCGGACAGAAATACGCACTATAAGGAAATAAGTCGAATTTTTAGTACAGTACATGAAGCAGAACCTTTCACTAATATCTTAGAAAAAATAAAAGCACCGATCGTATATAAAAAAGGGTAGAGTTTGGATTTTGGATCTAAACTCTAGTTCTCATTCCATCGGTGTTATTCCTAAATCTCTACATTTCTTTACCGATATTGCCAATGATATACCGTTCTCAAAGTTTCCGTTTTCTACCTGTTCATTATACTCGTCTAGTCCGTATGTATATGCATCATAAAAATCGGAATTCCCTACCATTGTGGTTTCTAATGCACCTTCGATGTTACCCTCACCATCTTCCCACGCGAGAAACGCATGCCCTGGAATGATTACAATATCTGAATCTATTCCAATGTTTTCAAGTGCAGATGCAAAAAGAACTGTCCCATCGATACAATTTGCAGATGCGAGATTTATTGCATCCTTAGGAAGTTTGACTCTTTGAGATGACTCCATACCACTTGTATAACTTATAGGTGAGCTAATGTAAGTAATAGAGTATTCATTTTGCAGTGCATCATAAATTGCGTTAATCTGTGCATATCTTTCATCTGATGTTCTTGCATATCCCATAGTTCCTTGAGGGTTATATTCAGCTGCTATTCTGACTAATTCATCGATTTCTCTTGTATGTGGAGTCACCCATGCAACAATGTACGGACTCAGATCAACAAGCTCTCCGTCGTAATATGTGCTCCAAACCATAGTGTCTTTCGAGTAAAGTTCTATGGGCATTGTCTGTTCATCCCATACTTTTTCGACATTATCCTCAACGTATGTAACTTTGAAATGTAAATTCGCAGTTTTTGTTTCAGTCAAAGTATCTAAAACACCGGGTTTAAATAAAGGTGTTTGAGAGATCTCTACCGTTTCACCTGGCGAGATTTGTTTTGTGTTTATAGCATCGTCAGTGTAGCCAGTTATTTCGGAAGAAACTGTAACATATAAATAATCTTCACCATTGTTTGTGATTTCGTAAGATAGTAAGTAATCACCTAATTTAGGATATAGGCTATAAACAGAACTTGGGATATTTTCACTATATGTTGTGAGTAAATTATCTGGTTGTTGTTCTTCTATATCTTCTTCTGTTTGCTGTTCTTCTACATATCCTTCTGTTTGCTGTTCTTCTACATATCCTTCTTTTTGCTGTTCTTCTACATATCCTTCTGTTACCTTTTCTCCTACACATCCAATTGCAAGGAAACTAACTAGAAGAATTAAAACTAACTCAAAAACTAGCTTTTTGTTTCTCATATTGTTTCTCCTTCACAGAACATTGCAACTCTGTGAATATATATCAAAAGTAGTATATAGTAATAATCTAAATTCTAAAATATATATAAAGTGGTATTGTATATCTTCCAATTAGTTACATGATTTTCTGATAAGGCTGACTCTTGCAGGTCGGACAAAAGTTCGCATTCTTCCCCACAATATATCTATGGGATTTCGTCAAACCACGCACTTAAGATAGAAGGCAGGAGAGTGTAGAAGTAATTTTATTCGAAAATCAGAAGGAATGGAGAAAAGGAGAAGATAATAGGAGAAGTCAAGGAGGACTTGAGAAAAAGAAAAAGAGAGATTGTGGAGAAATGGGATATCTACGATGTTCTTATTCTGGCATTTTTGCATCATAAACAATTTTGCCGGCAAAGATTATGTAAACAACCTTGCAGTCAATGATTGAATCAGGGTCGATTTCAAAAAGGTTCTGATCCAGGACAACCATGTTGGCAGCTTTACCTTTCTCAATGCTGCCGAATTCATTCTCTTTTCTCATTGAATAGGCTCCGCCCAGCGTCATAACGCGAATGGCATCTTCTAAACTAATCGTGTCGTCCAAAGGCTTGTCGGTATTTTTTTCAGAGGGGGTTTTCGCGTCACCAAAACTTGAAGCATCCTCAACGGATTGGCGTCTTTTACGCCTGTTGGCCAATCGCTTCCGATGGCAACGGGGGCACCACTATCTATTGTTTCCTTGATTCTGGCGAAATACTTCATGCTCTCAGCGCCAAGGGCTGCTTCCGCCCCACTTACCAGAGTGCCACGGTAAGAACGATCTCCTGTAGGATTAAAGGGAGTTAGAATAGTATAGATATTCCAGATACATGGAGGCGCGTTCCTATCCTGGATTATCTTCTTCGTTTGTACCGGCCCACAACTGGCAGATATGGGCTCTTTTTCTAAATCGGAGGGCAAATAGCCTTCACACGGCGGAGGTCCTGAGTTCGAATCTCAGCGGGCCCACTTTTCTTCGGATTTTTCGGATAGGCTCTAAAATGAGAGTAATACTTTGTAAAACTATTTTACTGATTTAAGTTAGGGTTGTTTAAGATTGGAATGAAATGAAATTCCGAAAAGCCAATCTTCATTAAATAAAGCAGAATACCAGGAGTGAGAAGCCTTTTACCCTCAATTCGCACGTGAATGAGAGATTGAAGATGTGAGGGCATAAAAAGTAAATAGATATCCCTGCACATAATATCTACATAAAGGGGTGACAAAATGTTCTGCTACCAGTGTGAAGAAACAATGAACGGGGAAGGCTGCACAAATAACGGCATGTGCGGTAAGAAAGGGGAAGTCGCAGACCTTCAGGACGATCTCATCTATGTGCTTAAGAGCATTGCATTCTACAACCAGAAAGCAAGAAAGGCAAAAATTTCTGAAAAGAGCACTGATGAATTTATGCTCGATGCACTGTTCTCAACCATAACGAATACCGATTTCAGAGCGAGCGGAATTCAGGACCGCATTGACAGAGGATTCAAGGTTCAGAATAAGATCAAGCAGAAACTTCTGGATAACAATTTGCTTGATGAGAACGATCTGCCCGAGATCGCAACTTTGACCCCGGAAAACCTCAAGGACAGGAACACCGGTGTACTTGCAACAGAGAACGAGGATATCCGATCATTGAGGGCACTGTTGATTTATGGGATCAAAGGAATTGCAGCATATGGACATCATGCTATAATGCTTGGAAATTCCAATAAGAAAGTCAATTCGTTTATAGAGGAAGGCCTTCTGGCAACCACGGATGACGGCCTAACTGATAAGGACCTCATCTCATTGGTACTAAGATGTGGGGAACATGGTTTTGATGTAATGGCAGCCCTTGACGTGGCAAATACCACTACATTTGGAAATCCGGAACCTACACAAGTCAATATTGGAACAAGAGGCAATCCCGGTATTCTCGTAAGCGGTCATGATCTAAAGGACCTGAAACAACTATTGGATCAGACTGAGGGAACCGGTGTAGATGTTTATACTCACGGTGAGATGCTGCCTGCAAATGCATATCCTGAATTTAAAAAGTACGAACATCTGGTAGGAAACTACGGAGGATCATGGTGGCAACAGAGGCAGGAATTCGAGAGCTTCAACGGACCAATATTACTTACAAGCAACTGTATAATCCCTCCAAAAGAGACCTACATTGACAGGTTATACACTACAGGGTCCGCAGGTTATGACGGTGCCACACACATCTTGGCTGAAGATGGTAAGAAAGACTTCTCGGCCCTCATCGAGCAGGCAAAGACCTGTGAACCTCCGGTACAATTAGAAGAAGGGACTGTCATGACCGGTTTTGCTTACAACTACGTACTGTCTAATGCAGACAAGATCGTTGATGCCATCAAAGCAGGCAAGATAAAGAAGTTCATTGTCATGGCAGGTTGTGACGGACGCCACAAGGACAGGCAGTACTACACAGATTTCGCAGAGGCGTTGCCCAAAGATACTGTCATACTTACCGCCGGATGTGCGAAATATCGCTACAATAAGCTTAACCTTGGGAACATTGATGGGATTCCAAAGGTACTGGATGCAGGACAGTGTAATGATTCTTTTTCACTGATCATCATTGCACAGGGACTTATGTCCAGGCTTGGATTTATAGACGTTAACGAAGCCCCGATCTCGTACAATATCGCATGGTACGAACAAAAGGCAGTCCTTGTGTTGCTTACCCTCCTGAGGCTTGGAATACAGGATATTACCCTTGGCCCGACACTTCCAGCCTTTGTCTCACCGAATGTCCTCAATGTACTGGTGGAGAAGTTCAATATAACACCGAACAGCTCCATAGAAGAAGACATGGAGAGACTTTTAAAATAAACGAGTGTGCAACAAAAATAGGTGACACCAAAATTGAATTAAATGGGTTGGAACTTAATTATTTTTTTGACATACATGCACGATATCAGTAGCGTTAGCCAGATTTTCATGAATATTTATAAATTCCGGTTAGATAGCTTAAACCTGCAATTATCAACAGGACGTCCAGAATTCCGGGAATGTAATCCGACTCAGGAATATTAGACGCTCTTGAACTAGCCCGGATCTCCATTGCCTCAAGTTTCATTCTTTACCATATTCGCCAATTTCAAGAGTACCCAGATAAGTCTTCGATTCAGCATACCTGAATGCTTTCAGTTCTTCTTTTTCGAATATGGCACGCTTCTCAAGAGCTTCTATGCATGGCCATTCCTCGACCCCGATAAAATCCCACTCTCCATTGGACCAGCGGCAGTCAATCGTCATCAGGAGTTTCATCCCGAGCTCGTCCATTTGCTTGCGGTCCTTAATCATGAACTCCTGCTTTTCCTCATCAGATAGATTATAATATTCTTCCTTGATTTTGGCAAAATACAGTCTGATAATAGGTTTTTTATCATCCATCTTATTAATTCCCCCACCTGCTTTAAGCAGCATGAATGCTCATAAAAAAATGGCACTAATTACATATAAGTTAACGAACTCATTTTCAAAATCATAAGAAATCATAAGACACATTCACACAGCGGAGGTCAGGAGTTCGAATCGCAGCGGGCCCACTCTCTGTTTCTTCATTATTTTCTGATTTAGAGGTTTTATAGACTTCCTTTTCTAATGCTTCGATTCTTGCTTCGAGGTCGGATTTTGCTTCCGGTTGTGAAACTTTAAGTTCGAAGTTAAGCTCTTCTTCAAGGGCAATTACATAGACAAGCATGCCTTTTCTCTTAAACTTGAAGAATACTCAGTAAAGGCTGAAGATAAATGAAGAAACTGATCAAAGTTATTAATTAAAACATTAAAAATAATTTTTGAAAAAGATACTCATTAGATGTTGTAGCGAAGACCAAAAATAATACACAAATGAGCCTTCATCATTTATTTTCCCGGCTTTTATACTTATCTGACTAATATGATATCACCAATATCTCAGAAATACTGTTTAACTAATATTAGTTTAATGAGATAACTATTTATAGAAAGTATTTGTACTTAAGATCAAAGTACAATCAAAAAGAACTTTACAGTGGGGAAAAACAGTAGGGGAAATATATGAAACAGAATGAGGCATATTTCAGGCAGTTTGACAGCGCAATATGTTATGATGGTACTGTAATTCGCGGGGGAAACAGCATTGAAGTTCGGATAATGAGAGGTCTGAGCTCGCTTGGATTTTTCCTGTACATGTTTCTAGCATCATTGCCAATAGCTTACGTGCTGATAAAAATATCCACAATGATCTTTGGAAAAATAATGTAAATTATATGTTTCCAAGTAAAAAGGTATGACTCTTGAGACTACACTGGAGATTGGATTGCACAGCTCATTGATTCCAAATCACTTTTATCTGATCTCCAACTTAACATTCTTTTATGGCTTTTTTATCGAGCAGCCATTCATTGAATTTGTCCTTATGCTCAGCCCGGATATTGTTAAGAACATTATCGTTTTGTTCATTAACATTTGTTGGTTTGATTCCTTATTAGTGAACTACTCCTCCCTGTCGGCTTGAAAGCCGCTGAGGAAGGAGTCCTCCCGCCTTATTGAGAAAGAGAAAGATCTATCGAATTTGGCTCGTCAAACGTGGTGCTTGCGTCGCTTATGCCCCAGCCTTCATACGGCGGAGGTCCTGAGTTCGAATCTCAGCGGGCCCACTTAATTTTTCAACCTTTTTCTGATTTAGAGGTTTTATAGACTTCCTTTTCTAATGCTTCAACTCTTGCTTCGAGGTCAGATTTTACTTCTGGTTGTATAACCTTGAACAGGATTCAAGAGTTCATATTTCATTTACACTCCTAAAATTTAAATTCGAGATTTAGAGCTACGTAAGGGTGGTGAGCTCAAATACTTATAGACGAATAGTGCATTAATATTTTGAGTAAGTTGAGCCGGGACAAAAAAATTATTGTTGATATGGCACTTCAAATCAAATAATGAATTCGCTTTGTTTAGTAACTAATTTTGAAACTTGTCTTTTGACTTTGATGATAAAAAGACAGTAAAAATAAAAAATATGAGAGAGTACATATATAGTAAAGATTAGTGATAAGTATGAATACTAAAATTCTTTTTATTTCTTTCCTTTTATTTATCTGTTTTTTTTCAGCCAATTGCTCTGGTGCAATTATCAATGTAGGCCCAGGAACTTCCTTTAGCCCTGCAGGCTCAGACGACCAGAATATTATTAACGCTGCCATACAATCAGCGAATTCAGGTGACACTGTACAGCTTGCATCGACCACGTTTCACATAAGTTCACCCATAATCATGAAATCAGGGGTAACCCTTAATGGAAATGGGATTGGTGCGACTGTTATCTATTGTGACAATCCGAGCTCTAATTTTGCAACTCAAAATATAATTAACTGTAATGGTATTTCTGATATTGTAATTTCAAATTTCTTAATTGATGGTGGTTGGGAATCATTAAGCATAATGCATGCGGCAAGCAACAAGTATAGGGAATATGAAAAAGGAGTTTATTTGTCTGGCTGTTCAAATGTAGTTATTCACGACTTAAAAATGCAATACAGTATGGGTGACTTTATTTTCTGTAAAAAAAATACCAGCAATGTTCAGGTTTATAATACAGTGTGTAAACCCGGTCATGACAGTTTTGATGCGTGGTCTGCCGGGGATGGAATTTCAATATTTAATAATTTCTGGGGCACTTTTATAAATTCTTGCATTAAAATTCATAATACGAAAAACGTTCAAATTTACAGGAATACTTTCTACACTGAGACCGGTTCTGGTAATGCTGGGGTAGAAGTAATGGGAGGTGAAGTAACAGGCCTGAATATTTATGATAATATATTTTCAACACTTCAATTAAATACAATATATCACGACTCAGCTGATGGTGCCTGTTCAGGCAGAGGTACTGTTTCAAATAATATATTCTATAACAGCCCTGGATATGATGGAATTAGTGGTATGGATATTGCATCAACAGGCAATATTGTAACCAGCTCCTATTCAAGCTCCAGGGGTACAAAAGATAATGGGTATGTTGCAGACAATGGTACAAGAAATTTACCTGTTTACAATGGTTCTGTAGTACCTTCTGTTACTTTTCCAGCTAAAGGCAGTACAATTTCAACTGTCAACGGAGATGTAAGTATAAGCTGGACATATTTGAATGCAACAAGTTATTTTATCAATGTATATAACAGTACATCACAATTCGATTCATCTCATTTAATATATAGTCTTAACACTTCACAAACATCTGCAAATGTACCAATAAGCTACACGGGATCGTTTGCTATAAAAATCGGTGCACATGATGACGTTCATAATTCATGGGTATACAACAGTCCTGTAAGTTTGTTCACAGTAAGTGGCAAAAAATCAGCTACAGTCTATCCCGGTGCATATGGATATTTAACAGATTCAACTACAGGCCAACCTGTTCAGAGTGCTGTAATAAAATTGTCAAATAATACGTGGAATTGTACTCAAATTACTGATGTTGACGGGCTTTACCAGTTCACTGTGAACAGTGGAAAAGGCACGTACTGTTTAACTGCTTCAGCAACAGGCTATCTCAACAATCCTGAATTACCAGTAAATATGACAGGTACAAACACAGAAATGAATATAAAAATGGTTAAAGCACCTGATTATTTAGAACCACACTATGTGAAGTTATATGTTTGTACTGCTTCAAATGAGAAAGTCCCCGGATGTGAAGTTCAGATTTACGCACCAAATAATGACTTAGGTAATGAAAAACCGAATTTTTGTGCCTGGACAAATAATGACGGTAGAGCAAATTTCCATTTGACTCAAGGTGTCACATATAAAATTGTAACAATTACTTTAGATGGACAAAAGTACACCAGCACATTAATACCTGATCTGGATCAATATACTATTACAATACCACCTTCAGGTGACACCTCTACAATACCTGCAATGCAGACTGTGATCAGTACAAATTGTACATATAAACAGATAAACAATACAGCAGCTTATATTAATGCAAGCTATTATGATTCTTCGTCACAGTCCAGCAACCTGACTTTTTTACTGGGTACTATGAGTGATGGAAAAACGTTTGTACCCTCTGGAATCTCAGGTACTAATGACAATGTAAGTAACCCTATAGGAGTGGTAACTGACTCTTTTATAGTCACTAACTATTCTGGAAAAACGTACACGGTGAAAATTACTGCGCAATCTCAAACTTATGGTGCTGTATGTAAAACTGTTAATGTATCATTTCCAGACAGTAATGTACCGAATGTAGGGTCTACTTATATGGGTTCTTTCTGTGTTTTAATCTTAATTCTTGCAGGAATCATATTGTCAAAAACTCGTAAGGCACATTAATCATATGGGCCTTATTCTGGATTTTTCATTTTATGGACCAGTATGCTGGTGATTCGATCCCTAATTTAATGAGAAAGAAATGTCTACCACATTTGGTTCGTCAATAACGGTGCATACGTCACAGATTCCAGCCTTCACACGGCGGAGGTCCTGAATTCGAATCTCAGCGGGCATACTTTTCGTTTTACAAATCTCACTACAATTTCCATCCTCGTTTTGCAAAATTGAGCGCCGCGAAATATCTCGAACCGCGCTTCGGAAGCGAAACCGGGTTCTGAATTTCAACGGGCTCGTAATGCTTATTTTGCAATTTAAGGAGAACAGCAACCCATCGCTGCTTACATTATTTATTTTGCTCAAGATATCGAGATTTAGCTTCCTGGAGTATATCGACTGCGGTTTCTAAATCTTTCCAACCAATAACCTTTACTCGTTTATCTTCTAAATTCTTATAAGTTTCAAAGAAGTGTGTAATTTCCTTTAATAAATGAGGAGGGACCTGGTCAATTGCTTCGATATGATTCCATAAAGGATCATTTTTTGGGACACAGAGTATTTTTTGATCTCTTCCTTTGTCGTCTTCCATGTCAAATAATGCAACAAGATGCACTTCTATTAAACAGCCTGGAAATGTAGGTTCCCATGTTAAAACCATAGCATCTAAAGGGTCACCATCAAGAGCTAGAGTATCGGGGAAAAAACCATAATCAGAAGGGTATACCATTGAAGAAAAAAGCATTCTGTCGTATTTAATCACTTTCTTTTCTTTATCGTACTCGTATTTGTTTCGGCTTCCTTTTGGAATCTCGATAAGCACACTTTCAACTTGACGTTCAGTCAGACCAACACTTCCTAATTATTAATTAACTGCTTTGTAATGATTGCAACTATAATGTGTTCTGACAGGTTATTAATATAAAACATTGAGGGGAAAAAATAGAACTGCCTGCAAACAAAAGTCATTTGCCTGATTTGAGCTATTTTGATTTTCACAAATCGACACAAAACTGAAAGTTTGTAAATTCATCCCTTTGTGCAGTCACATATTTCCCCTCCTCTTTTTAAAGTACCTCCCCCTCAGACCCGGATAAATGTCACGTAGACAAATCCGGCGGTCATCAGCAGGAAAAACAGCAGCCCTGCCAAGCTCAATAACTTGAGATACGGCCCCGGACGTTCTTCGACCGGTACGTTGCTACCGTTTATCACCCGATAGTTGATGTAGGCAAGAATCGGCGAGGTGACAAAGCTGACAATAGCGGCAAAGCTCAACAGTTGCAGCAGGTTCTGGACGAAGTACAGCACGATTACACAGGCTGCAACCACCGACAACACAATACAGAGCTGGAAGATCTGCTTGAAGCGCCTGGAAAAGCTGTCGCTGAGCAACGTACAGCTCGCCGCCAACGAGCGCGGATAACCATCGATGCAGGTCAGGGTGGTGCTGAACATGGTAGAAAAGGCGGCGGTCAAAATAAGGGGCTTTGACCATTCACCAATATTGGCCGAGTAGAGACTGACCAGCTGCTGGCTGAAGCCGGTGCCTCCACTGACAAGCTCCTGGCCTGAACCATACATAATCAGTTTGCCGAGCGCCACAAAAGCCACAGCCATAACCACAGCCATGATATATCCCAGATAAAAATCAATGGAAGCTTCCCGGGTCGTAGCGAAGTGACCGGTTTCTTCTTCACGGCTGAACATCCACAGACTTGACCAGGCCGAAAGATCCACCGGCATCGGCATCCAGCCAAGCAGCATCACCAAAAATGGAAAGGTCTGCCATGTCCAGGCGCTGGGGCCGACAAAGTCCGGAGGCGCAACCGGACCGTGGGCAAATGCCAGGCTCAGAGCTACTAACGTACTCAGGCTTAGCAGAGCAACCACGACCTTAGAAAGTTTATCGAGCAGTTTATACTGTCCCAGCAGAATAACCGCAGCACATATCCCCAGAATGCCAACCGTGAAAGCGGGAATCCTGCTGCCATCAAACCCGTAACCAGCAAACAGCGCGCCGCTGAGCATGGCTACCCCAGCTATATTGATGATTCCGGTCAGGATATTAATGGCCAGAAAAATATAGACATAGGCTACTCCCTGCCGCTTATACCCTGCCAGGAGACTTTCACCGGTGGCGGCTGTATAGCGCTGGCCATATAGAAAAAACGGGAACTTTAGTAAATTAGCTAGCAGAATCAACCCGAGCAAGCTCCAGCCGTATTGTGCCCCTGCCTGTGTTGACCAGACCAGGTGCGACCCTCCAATAGCAGCACAAGCTACCAAAATGCCTGGCCCAATCGCCTTGAACAGATTGGAGCGGCTGCCAGGACACTCAGCATCTGCCAGCATGGCTGCCTCGGTTGTCGGTTTTGCTTCGTTCATAAATGTGATTTCGTTCATGTTTGCTTCTCTGAGTAGGTTTCATGTATCAATTTCAAGTTACTGTCCAACATATTTAAAAATATAAATATATTACTGTTTTTGACTGTGGCACAGGCCATCTATTGTGGAGGATATTTCCGCACAATAGGAGAAAGAAAATAAAAGTGTTACTTCAAACGAGAAGCTTAAAACAATCCACGATTTTTATGAATTCCCACAGGAATTCATTGGTCATCGGTTAAGGGATTATCTTGCCTGAGGGCTAACTTCAAGTTGCACATAAGATACTGGCCGTAACAATGGGTTCGTATTTATTATCCGGATAGAATCAAAAAAGAATTTACAGGATACGACGGAGAAGATATCATATCCTGGGATTTCGGTACTCAAGATTCAGCGTTTCTTAAAATTCCCTTTTCTGTTGAAACTCTGCGGTTTTCCAGAAGAGGGCTGACTGGTTTTCGGTTCTCCCGACACTTTGAAGTTTTCCAAGAGAACATCGACTGTTTTCTGGGCAAGACTATTAACGTTCTGTACCGAAGTACTTACCTGCTGCATGGCAGCTGTCTGTTCCTCGATTGCAGCAGAGGTTTGTTCACTGCTCGCGGCATTCTCTTCAGCAGTAGATGCAGTCTCACTGATACTTTTCTCGATATTTTCAATTTTATCCAGGCCTTCTTCTGACAGCCTATCCAGTTCGATGAGCATAGAGTTGATAGTGGCAACTGCAGTGGCAATTTCCTGGCTCTTATTCAAAGCCTGTTTAATGTTCTTACTTCCTGTTTTAGCCTGACCGTCCGCAGTGTTAATCGCTTCCGTCACTTTCCTGGTCTCTTTCTGGACGTTTGTAACAATCCCATTTATCTCATCAGTGCTCTTCCTTGAGTCGGCAGCAAGTTTTCGGACCTCATCGGCAACAACGGCAAATCCTCGACCGTATTCACCGGCTCTTGCAGCTTCAATAGCTGCATTCAAAGCAAGGAGATTGGTCTGGTCAGCAATCGATTTGATTTTCCCTGTAACAGCACCGATATTATTGACAGCGTCATCCAGAGAATGAACGATGGTTCCAAGATTGGAGATTTCTGCAACAAGCTGCTCCACTTCTTCCAGAGCCATATTACTGAGACCCTGGGCTTCGTCACTGGTTTTACCTGCCTGGGAAGCATAGCTGGAAGATTTAGTGGAAGATTCGCTGAGCTTTTTGAAAATTATTTCAGAAGCTTTTATATCCGAAGCTGCTGTGCCTGCATGCCTCGAAAGGTTCTCTGAACCAGTTGCGATCTGTTCGGAGGCCGTTGAAATTTGTTGCATACCCATATTCATCTGGCCGACAGCTTCTTCGGACTGCCGGGCTTCTTCCAGAGTTGTGAGCATGTCATTCAATATAGTTTCAATAACAGATTTCAGATTAATGACAAGCTTATTGAATTCGTCAAAGGTGTCACCAAAGTCGTCGTCCTTTAGCTTCTCCAGATGAGCATCAAGGTCCCCCTCACTAACTCCTCTGATACCCTCCCCAAGATCTTTCAGACAAATGTTGGTGTAATCTAAAAGGTCCTTAACCTCTTTTTCTCTGTCTTTCATCTCGGTCAGATCAGTTATGACGGTGAGACTACCAACGATAACACCAGTCTCATCTTTTATCGGCACAGCTGAGAGCACTGTAAACAGGGGTTTGTCTAAAGCCTTAAATTTAAAAGTTATTTCTCGATTATAAACGCCTTCTCCGGTTTCCATTACTTTCTCAGCAAGCGTTTTTTTGGACTTAGTATCTAATAATTCGTAAGGAGATTTCCCGACAGCTTCGTCCGCAGTTCTAAACTTACAGACTTCCAAAAAATAATCATTAATGTACTTTATTTTTCCAGAAGTGTCGATATAAAATGCAAGTGATGGTGCTGGAATGCTGCTAACAATTACCCTTTGAGAGTCTTCCCTCCGTTTTATTTGAGGGGTTACGTCCAGAAACACACCGTCAATATAAACCACGTTTCCGTGGTCATCGTTCACCAGGTTAGCCTGTTCCTGAATGAATACTTTATCTCCATCGGATTTTTTGATCCGGTATTCAACCTGATAAGGAGTTTTGTTTCTCATCGCTTTCTCTATAGCCTTATCGATTACAGGAATATCCTCTGGAAAAATAATATTTGCCCAGGATAATCTTTGAGAAATAAAATCAATTGTAGAATAACCGGTGAGTTGTTCCACATTTTTACTTATGTAACGTATAGGCCACGAAGATTCATTAGAGACTCTGAAAACAGTTACTGGAAGGTCATCTATTAGCCAGCTTATCTCTTTTGCTGCGTGACCGGCATTCTCAACAAAATTTTTATTGGAGTCTACATGCCCCATATGATTTAAATCGGTGTCTACTAAGGCCATAACCAATCGATCCCCTAATTATATATATATTAACTAGAAGTATAAATAGAGGAAGTATTTAAGTGTGTAGGGAAGTATAAAAACTTTTAACCCCACAGTATAGGAACCATACAGCGTAAATATTTATAAGAAGACGCCGTATTTTAAGTATGTTTAAAATTGATACCGAAACACAGGTATTAGGAATCTGTACACTTATACTCATTATGTATATTGTATACAGATTGATTCCAATTTTATCGGCTAACAATTAAGGTACAGTTTTTATTACAGAGCCGTTTGTTTTCTTGATTAGTCCATATATTTTATGAGTAGTATTTACGATCTCCAAATAGTTATGAAACTCATAATCAATATTTGAAAACCGCCTTCATACGTAGAGGCTATAAGTTTGAACCTTGAAGGCTCGCTCCACTATTTCTCAGAGATCACCTTACCAGAAATCACTTTACCAGAAATCACTTTACCAGAAGTCACTTTACCAGAAGTCACTTTACCAGAAGTCACTTTACCAGAAATCCCCTGTCTTGAAAAATCCCCCTCTAGTTCTAAACTCCCTTTCAGAACCCGGTTCTATAAAACCGACTCGTAATTCCCATTTTTATATTACGTTGACGAAATAGTAGTTTATGCCATCAGAAAGCAAGGATGCCGACCCCTTCAAAGAACTCAGGTGGAGTGACCTGCAGGACTGGGCAGGAGGAAAGGCGACTGCAAAAGGGATGAAGTACCAGGACGAAGAAAGGGTAAAGGAGATTAAGCGAACCCCGGAAGACAGCCTCATAGCCCGGGTACAGGGGACGAAAACATATTTCACAGAGGTTTCTCTGGAAAACGGGGAACTTAGTTCCACCTGCACCTGTCCGGTTGAACATGACTGCAAACACGGGGTTGCTACTGTACTTGAATACCTTGAACTCGTAGAGCAGGGAGAAGAAGTTCTCGTTGCTGCCGAAGGGGACCCACTCATTCTTATGGCCAGACAGGGACCTGCCCTGAAAGACGGGGAGACCCGGGATTCACATCAGGTTTTCCGGACAGAGTTGAAGGAGTCCCTGGAGCAGATGGAAAAAGAGGAACTTATTGACCTTCTGATGAATTTATCAGACAGGGATTCCCTGCTTTCCAGGCACCTGCGGGACATGCTGAACCTTGCATCGGGGGATACGGAGGGGACGGTAGGGGACATATACACCGAACTGGAAGAGCTCTGAGAAGAAGCCAGAAGCTATGACTTAAGGAAATCTTCCCCGGAGACTGCCTATGAACTCTTCCGGATCCTCCTCGAAATCAAGGAAAAAGAAGAGAACTGGCTCTTTGTAGCAGCTTTACATGCAGAAGAGTTTTTCAGATACCCTTCGCTGCAATTTTACACAGACCTGCGAGAATCAGCAAAAAAAGCTGGGGTATGGGAAGAAGTCCTGGAAGCTGTCCATGAGCACCTGGAAAACGGAAACCTTCCCGCAGACAGGGCCAGCCCCGGCGAAGACCCCTCAAGCCTGCCCGGGATCCTTCCAAATACAGGGCTGATGAATAGGGATTCGTTCTCAAAAATTGATGCACCTGCCTTTGAACTTTTGATAGACATCGCCATCGAAGAAGAGAATCCAGATGAAGTGGCCAGATGGTACAAAAAGCTAAAAATTAGGGAAAAAAGGGAGAAGACCGGTATTTTACCCGAAGAGAGAAAATTGCCCGCACCGTACAGGAGAAATATCCGGAAATTGCGATAGAGATATGGAAAACGATTGCAGAGGAACTCATTTCCAGGACAAAAGTAGACGCATACGAATCTGCCTCTATCTATCTCCGGATGGTCAGAAATGCTATGGAAGCCGGGGGACAAAAAGCCGGGTGGGAGTCTTATCTCAGCGAAATCCGGGAAAAGAACAGGCTCAAAAGAAAGCTGCTTGAAATCCTTGATATGCTGGGAAAAGACAGAATCATAGACATATGAGCAGCTTATGGGAAGATGCTCTTCTCAGCCAGAGGAAAGCTAATTCAGGAAAGAATGTCGGTTTCATCAGGGAAATTACATACAAAAGCTTGCCCCTGTATTTGGCATTTAAATTCACAAATTTTTTTTGGAATAAATGACAGGAAGGGAAGCATCAGCTTCTCCTCCTCACAACCAGGAATGCACAGGCAAGCAGCATCACTACAAATCTAAAATCCAGGCCTGCCGCATTCCCCTCGCCGGATACAGGCTGTCCACCGATTCCGGCTGAAGCACCGGTCCCGGTTGAAGCATCGGTGAGGTTTTCCTTAGGAACCAGTTCCAGAGTGCTTTTCTGTACTCCGGACCCCTCCTGTGTAACACCTGTTATGGAAAAATGTGAGAAAACAGGGGTCTCAGCCTCGAAATAAACATATTCATCGTCTTCATTGACCTTCTTTGGAAAGAGTAAGTACCATACATAACCATTATACCTCCTCAGTTCGATAGAGGATTCTAAAATATCATTTTCCTCCAACCAGGATTTCTCTACCTTAAACCCGATGACGGGGTTGCCGACATTTTCCGGAGTTGCTACACCCCCGTTTCCAACCCATATGTTAAAGTATTTGTAGATTTCTCCTTCAGGTTCGGCAGGAATCAGGACGGACCTCCCCTTCAGTTCTTCAATAATGGTTGTGGTTTTTCCGAAACTTTTTTTGGCATCGAATTCCACATAAACTACAGGAGTGACTTCCCGACTGAACTCGAATCTGATACGGTTTCCATTTGTCACGAACTGCTGGGCAAGTTCCTTGATCTCTACATTACTCTGGAGCTCAGGAGATCCACCGCCACCACCGCTACTCCCACTACTTACACTACTTCCACCATTTCCACTACTTTCACCGCTACTTCCGCTACTGCCTGTTGAAGGTGATGTTCTTGTGACGTTTATGGAAGTTTTGTTTGTGGCTCCTCGTTCATCGGTGACATTTGCATATATTGCGTTTATGCCCGGGGAGAGAAGCACTGTTTTTGTGAATGTGCCATTGAAACCTTCAAGGGAGAGGTCTGCATCAACCCCGTTTACGGTAACCGAGAATAATAATCCTGTGCTGTTTACGGTTCCAAAAACCGTTACTGAATCAGATGTCGTTGAATATCCTTCTACCGGGGAGATTATGTTGATTGCCGGAGCCTGGAAGTAATTGATGGTTATGAGAACAGTGTCCTGCACGCCATAATTTCCGGCAGTATCGTTGTATATTATGGTGTAGTTAAAATCTCCAGTCCCGAGATCGGTATTCACCGGAACTGAGAGATTTGTGCCATTTGCCCACTGCACAGGGGGTAATACCTGTTCCCCGTCACATAATACCCAATAGTATCCCGGATACGAGTCAAAAAGCCTCCAGCCAGTGAAGTACGCGGTGCTGTTTGCTGAAAATTCCATGTCCTCCGGAGTATTTGAAAGAGGGGATTTTGTATCCACGAAGAATGACCAGCTGTGGGAAATATCGTTTTCCGCGGCATCCAGGGCATTTAAACAAACCGTGACCGCCCCGTCCCCGTATGGTATGGTAGGGGTATGTTCGACCCTATAACCGTTATTTATTTCTGTATTTTTTAGTGAAGCAGGTTCCCCATTAACCGTCATGCAAATGGATGAAGAGTCTATATCGATCAAATCTGTTATATTGGCAGCTATAGTCGTTGTGTTGTTGGGGGTAAATGAGCCGCTTAAGGGACACTCTCCGGAAACCTCCGGGGCAACGAGATTAAAGTATTCCGAATCTATTCCGTGGTTTACATAAAATGCCTTAAAGATAGCATTGATATGAGGCGTACCATCGTTCAGGTCGGCGTTGTCATCATCGACTATCAGTATATCTTCAAGGTATTCCCGGAAGTCCTGAGGTTCAAGTTTCATGCCCCTGAGGACCAGCTCGTCAGCAAGCTCAGCGCCCAGAATCTCCCGAAGGTCCCACATGGCGCCCGAAATGATCTGGCTGTCATAATGAACTTCACCAACTATATCGTCAGGGTACCGATAGGTATTGTTTAGGTTTCTCAAACCATTGCCAGTGCTAACATAGAATCCCTCCCCCACTATGGGATTATTGTTTACCGTGCATGCAAAATAGTCTGCCCAGCCTTCATCAAGGGCTCCGGATTCACCCTCATAAGGCAGATATGTGGTATAGACGTGATCAACAACGCTATGTATATACTCGTGGTAGACAACATCACTGAGGACAGCTGTAGATTCATACGCGCCTCCTGCTGCAAATAAATAGATGTTTGTCCCATCCGAAAATGCATTCCCGCTTTTCGACCCGTACTCTACGGTGGCAATTGCCTGATAGTCCATGGAGTGTATGTTAAAGGGGCTTCCCTTTGTGAAAAAGTCATGGATGACATTAACATGGTAGAATACATTGGACTCCTCCCTTTTATAAGACGTATCCACATCAGCCCAGTTCCAGTCGTATGTGGGCGAGGTCAGGTTAAATTCCACAAAGGCATCTGTTTCATCCTCATTGATAACCTTCACATAAGGCCCGCTGAGCTCTGAATACAGGTTAATGTCCTCTTCCATACCTGTGATGTTATAGGAGCCGTTCCCGTCAGTTGTTGTTACAGGATTAAGAAATATCTTATTTAGACTGAACTTATAAAGATCCCAGTTTTCATCACCGTTTTCCAGATTATCTGTGAATGCAACCCCGTTTTCACTGGAGACTGTGATGTTGTCTGCGTAGAAACCGTCCCCTAGAACAGCTTCATCAGTGTCGTAAAAAAACCCTATCCAGACCTGCTTCCCATCATAGGCTGATATGTCTATGGACTCGTCGGCCCAGGAATCCTGGCTTCCGGTAAAGTTTCCTATGGAATAAAATAAATTCCCGTCTTCCGAAATAATCGCATATGCATAATCATAATCTAATTCGATATCGTATCTTGTGCTGAAATTGAACCTGGAATTGACTGCGCCGGTCAGGTTAATAGGATTGAAAGTTACTGCATACCCTGTGCCATTGTTAAATCTACCAGAATAAAGGGCGTTATTTGATTCATTTGCTTCGTTGAACGTAAACACCCTCTGGTTCCGGAAAGGAACATTAATAGGAGTGTCAGCAGGGCATTCGGGGTACACTGTACCGGTCACATTTCCGTTAACAGTGAGGGAAATCATCCTGTCATACCTGTACAGGATCTGCCCGTCATTTGCATCCACGAAATAAACCCAGGCGCTCAGGGGATCCCTGAGAGGAGCCAGTTCGATTTTGTAGGCAAGATGATATTCATAGCTACCTTCATTTCCCACAGGATAGATCACAAGGGAAACCTGCTCCGCTTTGGCAGCTTTATTCTCAGAGGCAGTTCCGGATTCCGGCCCGGAGAGTTCTTCCAGCGAGACCGAACTCAATGGTGCAGCAGGAAGTATAATATCAATACCAAGGTCGCTGCCTGCGGCAGAAAGAGCCTGGAGTTCATCTATTGAAGCTTTCGTAGGGACCTTTATATCAGGGAAGTAGCTGGAATCCACGGCTACGAGCTTCCCGTCGTTTACAGTGACCCCAATCCTTGAGGAATACACAGGGATCCCCCTGTACAACTGCCGGTAGACAATGTTGCTTATACCACTGCCGTTTCCATCCAGCGAACAGTCATGGTCCTCTTTTATAAGCTCCAGTTCTACGGAATCCAGGCCGAAGATCTGGCTGTTATCAGCAAGGAATTTCCTGACTTCAGGCTCTGCCTTCTCGGAAACTCCTGTAAGTTCTATACTGCTTCCTACAATTCTTCTCGGCAGGTTTGAGTCCCGATCTATCGAAACGTTCCAGTCAGGTCCGTATTTTGCTGCGAATAGGGTTTCTTTGTTCACAGGACATTGTCCGATGTTTACCTGCTCGTTAGAAATGGTCACATTACCCGAATGGAATTCATCCGAGCCTGCGATTCCGGTTGTGGGTAATAAGAAGATAGATAATAAGAAGATAGATAATAAGAAGATACATATTCTCGTTTTTATACTAACACCTTCTTCAGGTCCTGAATAATTGGATTTCTTCAAGGATCGACTCGCCGGTACTGTTCAGGTGTATCTCCCATTGCATCCCATATCCGACAGTTGCGATCCATATGACTTCCCCGTTTGATTCGGACTTTTCAATATTACGGATGTCTTTTTTGGAGATGTTGTAAGACCTGGGCTCACCGGCTATGTCATAGTATACGATCTGGTGTCCCACCAGTGTTTTCTCTATATTTTCATCTATGCTGGGTTCGGAACTGTTTTGATCACCCGGAGGAGTATCAGACACATTTTGAGAGGGCTCATCTTCAATGCAGCCAATTGCAAAGGTAGTAAAAACTATAATCAGAAAAATAAGGAAATAAATCGATGAATGGCGAATTATCCCCCTAGCCAGGCCCCTACGGCTTTGATCTTTTATGGTTATGTCCATGTAATGCACCAGGATCGTTATATTTAATTTTGTGAGAGAGTTTAAGACTTTTTCAGTAGAAGATATACTCTTTTATTTTATAAAGATATATTAAAATTTAACAATATGTTTAATACATACACTTCAGTAAAATGGATAGAATACGGACACTGAGCAAAAGAAGAAAATACCCATATTGAGGCAGCTTTCAGTTTGAAAGCTTAACTTTGATGTTAAAGATAGTTTCATCTTTAAGAACAATTTAAAGGAAATTTTTTATAATAATTTTTAAGATGTATAGTTTAATTAGATTTGACAGTGCAGGGATAAAATAAAAACAATTAGATGTATACAAAAAATTTATCCCCAATATCTCAAAATGAGACAAAAAACTGGAGAGAACTTTCCTAAAAGGATTGCCGAAAAAGGGACAAATTTGCAGCTCAGGCAAGGAAGCTCCATCACCAGGTAAAAATGATAAGGAGAAGCTGGCACAGAAATATATAAATAAAGAGGAATATAAAAGAAGAACCAACTTATCCTTAAACAAAGCAAAGGAGTAAAAATTCATGCCGGCAAAAATCAACAAAGAGGAATGTACAGGCTGCGGGACCTGTGTGGAAGAGTGCCCTGTAGAAGCAATCATTATTGACGAAAATGAAGGCTATGCAGTTGTAGACGAAGATGAATGTGTGGACTGCGGAGCCTGTGAAGAAGCCTGCCCCATAGGAGCTATAAAGACCGACTAATCCCCGGAATTCACATTTTAAGGTTCGCTCTGGGAACGAAAACCACAGTATTCGAACCCGTGGGAAAAAGTGAGGTGGCTGACAGGAACAGCTTTTAGCGCTTAAGAGCAGCTTCCCACTCAGATTCCCTAATTTTAAAAAATCTTCGGTTCATCCCGCTTGAAGAGGGCAGGACTTTAGTCTCATAGCCCATTTTTCTCAGGAAAGGTTCATATTCCCCTGATTTTTTGCCGTTGAAACAGACAAGCTTCAGCTCCGGAGCTATTTCCTTTAATATTGAAAACTGGTTTATCTCTTCGTCTTTGATTTTAGAGTCCTGGCTTCCGTCCCGGCTTCCGGCCTTAAACACATCCCAGAGCCCGATTCGGTTGCGTTTCAGAGTCTCAAGCCTCGTATTATAATCCATATCCTGAAGGTTTTCTCCGATTGCGCGGCCGACCAGCCTCCAGAAATCATTTCCCGGATTTCCATAGTACTGCTGCTTTCGGAGGGACTCGTCACCTGGAAGGGAGCCCAGAATAAGGATTTCAGTCTTTTCGTCAAGGATTGCCGGGAAACCTCGCTTCATCATGATAAAGAAAGTTAGGCTTTGAGGCTACTTTAATTTTTAGAATCGAAAAAAAGTAAATTTGTATAATCTGTTCAAACCTGTGTAATCTGCTCAGACATTTCCCTGTAATAGTTGAAAAGTTCCTTCCCCCATTCAAGAGCGCTTTTTTCAAAGCTCACCATTTCATGGTTATAGTACCTTCCGTCCTTTGAGATCATAGATATCGAGATAAAGCGGTCCGTAACAAGGCTGGAAGCAAGTTCGATTTTATTGTCACAGACAAAAATCTGCGTATTTTCCATTTTCAGGAACTCTCCGGCCTCCTGTCTGTGATCGGAAACCAGTTTCCTGTATATGGGTTTTTCCAGAACCAGAGAAACTTCTACTCCTTTATTCGCAAGGTCCAGATAGAGACCCGGATACCCCGGGCGGAAAAACGAAGAGACTTCCATGACCGTTTTTGATCTGTAAAGGGGGTCCATGATTTCAGGAGGGTAATCAAAGATATGAGTTCTCTCAGGCACAAGCTCCATACACTTGCCAAGCTCCCCGATCCGGTCAAGCAGGTGAGAAGGAAGGGTGCTAAGGTTCTGCCTTGCCCAGTAATCATGGTTTTCATCAAAAACCCGGAATGTGGAGAGGAGGGGTTCCATTTTGGGAACTATAAGCTTCCCTTTTACAGAGAGTTCGTAACTGCCGTCTTTCTGCACCAGCAACCCGTCTTTGATCAGGATACGGATCTGAGCCATAATAGGGCTAGAACTGACTTCAAGCTCAGTCTTGATCTCTTCAATCGTTTTTGGCCCGTTCTTCAGGAATAGAAGCAAATTTTTTCTTTTGTCCGAAAAGAAAATAGTATCTATTAACTGCAGTTCCATACTCATTCGATTCAGCCTCCCCTAGGAAAGGAATTTGAGATTAAATAAGGTCTTAATTAAGATTATTTGGAGTTATTTCGGATTGAACAGGAATTTTTCAGCTATCCGGGATAATTTCCAACAAATCGAATAATTTCAATAACTCGAATAATTTCAGCAAATCGAATAATTTCAGTAACTCGAATAATTCCAGCAAATCTGGAGAATCTCAGTCACCTTACTTATTTTGGATTAAAGCTTCAAACCTGTATTAAATCTGTTAATACATCAGTAGATATCAGTGAAGGCTTAACAGCATAGATTCCGATAAAGCTCCGTTTTCGGATGTGCATATAACACTGTCAATGCTCTTCTCACCCTCGACCTTTAATGACCTTGATTTATAGAAATCAAAGAGCTCTCTTGCCCAGGAAATAGCCTGAGGCTCGGAACAGCACATATAGTCGTGATAGAACCTACCCTGGCTGTCAAAGAGAGAAATCATCATCCCGCGATCAGAGACAATAAGCTCGGCAATTTTTACACCATCCTGACAGAAGAAAAGTTCGGTGTTCTCCAGAGTGGCAAATTTCCTTATTTTGCGTTTATAGTTGTGCAGGAACTTCTCGAGTACCGATTCCGTAAAAATAAGGGAAACCTCTGAATCAAGCCTTCCGAGCTTTGAATAAAGGGGAAGGAACTCAGGCCTGTAAAAGGATGAAAAAACCATGAGATAGCAGGAAGATGAAAAGAACTTCAAAAGTTCCGTATTCGGTTCGAATATCTGGCTGGGATCGGCTTTGACCAGCTTGCAGTCCTTAAGATCCCCTATCCTGCCAAGAAGATACTGAGGGATTCCACCCAGGTCATGTTCAATCCAATAGTTGTCTTTTTCAACCAGGGTTAGGACGTCAACAAGGGATCTGACTTTTTTGAACACCTGATCCCCCATATCTGTCAATTCATAGCTGCCATTTTTGTGAATAACCAGATTACTGTCCGTGAACCTCTTGATCTGGGGTAAGATAGCTGTGGGAGAAACATCGAGAAGGACTTTAATTTCTTCCATTGTTCGGGGTTCTTCTCCCAGGAGTAAGAGGAGGTCTCTTCTTTTCTGGGAACGAAATACTACATCTATTAACTCAGATTTCATTCAAACCACTTCTATCTCTTTTTTTGTAAATATAGGATATCTGCATCGTGTGGCACCGTAACGTTCGCACAAGGACGAATAAAGATTTACATTCCGTTCGGGTTCTGTACGACCTTAATAAGAGGAAGAGTTTACGCCATATACTGGGGATAACCGATATGCCCATTTATATAAAAGAATTTGGATGAATAATTTAAAACGCAATATGGGCAAGATAAAATATTTTTATCAGTGAGGAAAAGAGGGAGAATTTAAAGGAAAAACGACATCATTAGCCAGAGTTCAAAAAGATAATGGCACCCCAACTAGGGATATTAAATGTATATGTGTGACTGGAAGAGTAAATATGAACATTGAAATTTTTAATAGGCTTTATCTAAATAACGACATTGTTTAAAAAAAGTTGGATTGTTTAAAAATAAAAATTTCCTGAAAAATGTTGAGGAGGAGATTCCAGATTTGCCCCAAAAATTTAGAGCTCCTTTATCAGGAGAGAAGAACTGGAAAGATTCGAGGGTCGAAAATAGCATCTTGTCCTCAAAATTTCAGACCCCGTGTTGCCCTGTAAAAATCAGGAAAAAATTTCCGTCGGTTATGGTATATGGGATAATTTCCCCTAATTACGCTGTAAACACATGTCAGCATGCAGACATGAGCTACAATAAAAAAGGAAAAGTTCCGGGAACAGGAGAAAGAAATTCTTTCACCGGTATTGTACTTCAGAAATCTGGAATTTACATCCTCAAAGATAGAGAAACTTCAGATGTTTCTCAGGGTACTACCACAGAAAGAAAAAGCTTTACAAAGGCAAAACCGGAACATCCAAGACCTTATAAATCCGGAAAACTGCAGATCCGGAACGTCAAGGACCTTTTTGTATAATCTAAATGGAGGTTTAGAAATATGTTGGACTTTACAGAGGCAAGTCTGAAAAAGATATTAACCAGATACAATGTGGCTCTGGAGAAGGAGATGACTCCTGAAGAAGCCGCAGAAGAGCTTTATCCTAAAGACGAATTTGTTTACCCGATTGCAAAAGCCATCTTCGAAGGAGAAGAAGATGATGTAATCGAGGGTCTCCAGGCAGCAATGGATGCAGGCCAGAACCCGATCACCCTCATAGACGATGCCCTCATGGTCGGTATGGGCGTTGTCACCAAACTCTACGATGATGGAGTAATTTTCCTCCCTAACGTCATGATGTCTGCTGACGCCATGCTCAACGGTATCGAATTCTGTAAGGAAAACTCCGAAACTGCCCCTGTAACAAAGGGAACTGTTGTCTGCCACGTTGCAGAAGGTGACGTTCACGACATCGGAAAGAATATCGTTACCGCTCTCCTCAGGGCAAACGGCTACGATGTGGTTGACCTCGGAAGGGATGTCCCTGTTGACGAAGTTGTTGCATCAGTTATTGCAAACAAGCCTCTCATGGTCACCGGTACTGCACTCATGACCACCACCATGTATGCATTCAAGGAAGTTAACGACAAGCTCGTTGAAAAGGGTCTAAAGGTTCCATTCGCATGCGGTGGCGGCGCAGTTAACCAGGACTTCGTGTCCCAGTATGCACTCGGTGTGTACGGTGAAGAAGCAGCTGACGCCCCCAAGATTGCTGATGCAATCATTGCAGGTACCAACAATATCGCAGCATTAAGAGACAAATTCCACAAGCACTGAGGTGAATGAGATGGCAGCAACAAGATACACTTCAATGGCATATGCAAGTGCAGACGAAATGAGCTTCGGTGTATCCAAGCACCCCGTAAAGGCAGGCCTTGGCCTTGAGATCGGTGCTGGCTACACAATTCCTGAAATTAACTACGCTCCTAGACCTGAAGCAGGCGCATCCAAGGAAAAACTCATAAAGGAATACGAGAGGATCACAACCGACGTTATGTCAAGAATGGTCCAGGTCGGTTTCCCAGCAATTATCCTTGAAACTGAACACGTTCAGCAGATGTCCAACAACCCCTCCTGGGGAGCAGAAGTTGCACACGCCCAGAAAACCATCATGGAAGAATACCACGATGAATACGGCATAAAGTGCGCACTCCGCCACACCATTGGTGACATCCGTGAGAACAGAGAATTCCCCCAGCTCAGAGGCGACAAGTACTCGGTCTTCCTCGAAGCCTTTGAACAGTGTGCCAAATCCGGTGCAGACCTGCTTTCCGTAGAGAGCATGGGTGGTAAGGAAGTATTCGACCACGCCGTACTCAGGAACGATATCCCCGGTATGCTCTACTCAATCGGCTGCCTCGGCTCCATGGACATGGAAATGATCTGGTCCGACATTGCAGCAATTGCAAAGAAGACCGGCACTGTAGCAGCTGGTGACACCGACTGCGCCCAGGCAAACACCGCAATGTTCATCGGCGGCGGACTGCTCGACAAGAACCTTGCCCACACCCTCGCAATCATCGCAAGGGCAATTTCCGCCCCCAGATCCCTCGTCGCATACGAATGCGGTGCAGTTGGCCCCGGAAAGGACTGCGGCTATGAAAACATCATTGTCAAAGCCATCACCGGTATGCCAATGACCCAAGAAGGTAAGACTTCCACCTGCGCTCACTCCGACGTAATGGGTAACCTCATTATGCAGTGCTGTGACTGCTGGTCCAACGAGTCCGTTGAATACCACGGTGAATTCGGTGGTACCACAGTTCAGTGCTGGTCCGAGAACCTCGCATACGACTGCGCCCTCATGAACACCGCTCTTGAAACCAAGAACGAAAAAGTTCTCAGGGACCTTTTCATGCTCTCCGACAGGTACAGAGACCCCCAGTCCTACGTGCTTGCATACGACAACGCATACAAGGTCGGCCAGGCAATTGTTAAGGACGGAAACGATATCTACCTCAGAGCAAAGAACGCTGCAATCGAATGCTGTGACATCGTCAGCGAAGGTGCTGCAGGCAAGCTCGCACTCTCCAGGTTCGAAACCAAAGCACTCGCAGACGCAAAGGCATCCCTGGACTCCCTTACGGACGACATGGACAAATTCATGGACGACTGCCTCACAAAGTACAAGAGTGAAGTTAAAGTCTTCCTTCCGGAGAACTACGGCCTCTGAGCCGAACTCTCCTTCTCTTTTTCTTTTTACCAGATTCATTTACTTATACTGCACATTTTGTTTTTCACATTACATTTCTGCACATTTCAGTACTGTTCGATTCTCTTCACTTTTTTGGCCCGCAAACCTTTAGCCCGGATTTTTACTACATTCATATGACTTTAATGGTCAACCGTATAACTAATTCAGGCAGCCCGTGCCCATTTTAATTGGGCATCCGATCATTTAGAATAGTTATCTGCCCATTAATACAACATCTACAGGAAAGTGGACAGATGGAAGACAGTAAACCTTTGAGTGAGAAGTCCTGAAGCCGGAAGAAAAGGAGTTGTGCTGATGAAAATAATAATTTTTATATGCGGGGAAGGGCTTGGCCACACAAGCCGCTGCCTTGCCCTGGGGAAAGAAATGATGAGTGCAGGGCATGAGGTTCACTTTGGAGCATATGGATACTCGAAAGAGCTTATCGAAAAGGTAGGTTATAAGGCCCACGACATTCCCTCGGAAATCAAGCTGGTGGGAAAAGCAGGAGCTTTAGACTTCACAGGGTCGGTAGAAGCAACCTTGAAAAACGCCCAGCTCCTGGGTGGGCCAAAAATCCTGAGGCTAACCAGAGATATTGGCCCTGATGCCGTGGTTTCGGACAGTTATTACCTTGGAATCCTTGCCGCAAAAGCCCTCAAGCTCCCCGTTTACCTAATCCTTAACCAGTCGAACATGGAAGAGTTTTTCAAAAGCAGGGGCGTACCCATAAGACTTCTCGGGGAACTGACCAAAAAGGTGTACAATCAGATCTTCGAGATGGTGGACAGGATAATCATCCCTGACTATCCCCTCCCCTACACGGTCTGCAGGAAGAA
This sequence comes from Methanosarcina sp. 1.H.A.2.2, assembly GCF_000979975.1. Classification (NCBI taxonomy): domain Archaea; kingdom Methanobacteriati; phylum Methanobacteriota; class Methanomicrobia; order Methanosarcinales; family Methanosarcinaceae; genus Methanosarcina; species Methanosarcina sp. 1.H.A.2.2. The sequence continues at coordinate 197,752 of NZ_JJQL01000079.1, read as the reverse complement.
CCTGAGTTTTACCCACAAAATCCGGGAAAAACTTTTTTACAGCGGCCCCCTGGTCCAGAAAAAGTACGACGAAGTTGAAGAAATCTCCCTCAAAAAGCCCCACATCATCTCCCTTATTGGAGGTTTCGGGTACAGGGAACCGATTTTCAGGAAAGTGCTCGAAACCGCAAAGCTCGATTCCGGCATCCACTACACTCTCATTTCCGGCCCTAGCCTTGACCCTTCAAAATTCACTGATCTTCCGGAAAACGTGCAGGTACTCAAGTTCATAAAAGACCCCTTCCCCTACTTCAAGAGTTCCGATGCAGTGATCGCCCCCGGAGGGCACAGCACAATGATGGAAGCTTTAAGTTTCGGAATCCCGATCATCTCTTTCCCGGACGAGGGGCACAACGAACAGGAAAGCAACGCCGAAGTGGTCGAAGAAGAGGGCTACGGAAGAAAACTAAGTTACTCTACCCCTCCGGCGGTCATTCTGGAGTGCATCCGGGAAGTCCTGGAAGACAGGGCGTATAGGAATAAGACCGAGCGGCTCCGCAAGCTTGCAAACGAGCTGGACGGACCAAAAGCCATCAGGGAACTGCTCGAAAAAGAAGCAGGACCAGATGCCTCCTGAAAAGCCTCTTTTCCAGCCTTTTCGAACATTTGCCTTAAATGTAGCCTGAATTGAATTTTTCCGGCTCTGGAGATAAAATTCAATCATGAATCAGACCAATCATGCATCAGACCAATCATGCATCAGGTCAATCATGCATAAGATCAATCATGAATCAGGCTTTTGAAATACCTGAAAAGCTCAACATGGTTTTCAAAGATAAGGTCTGCATGCTGCAGCCTTTCGGGCCTGAGTGTGCTTGAAACCGCCACACAGTAAAGCCCTGCGTTTTTTGCAGCTTCAATTCCCATAGGGGCGTTTTCCACAACGAGGCACTCATTCTCCGGCAGGGAGAGTTTTTCAACTGCTTTCAGGTAAGGCTCAGGAGCAGGTTTTCCGTTCTCAACGTCCGAACCCGTGACAACAACCTCGAATATGCCGGAAAAGAAATTTTCAATTACAGTCCCCACAACCAGACGGCTTGAACCTGAGACCAGGGCGAGCCGGAACTTATCCCTCAGCTTGTCCAGGCAACTGACCACACCGTCAAAAGGCTTTATCAGGCTGAGGTCAAGAATTTCCCGCTTTCTTCGGGGAATAGACTCGAAATCCTCAGGCCCGGGGTTTTTTCCTGATTTTTCGAAGATGGATCTGACTATTCCCCGGTCATTTCCACCTTCGATTTCATAGATATCTTCCCTTTTGATGGAAATCCCTGCTTCCCGGAAAGCTTCAATCCATGCGTCAGCATGAAAACGCATGGAATCCACAAGGACGCCGTCCACATCAAAAATAATTGCTTCGAACATCTGCCCTGAAAATTGGTGTAATTTATAATAAAGCTTATGAAAGTACCCATAGATAAAGATTCTATATAGAAATGCTCGCCCAGGTCAGATAAATCATGCTATCTTTCGACCCGCCAGCTTTCCCGCCGGCTCCCTCCAAAAGACTGCCCATCATTTCAGATACCTGTCGTACAGATACCCGGCCAGCCAGTATCCGAGAAAGGAAAAAAGAAGGGTTCCCGGAGCAAAGATGGGAGATTCATACCCTTTCAGGCTAAACAGCAGATTAAAAAGGGCAAGGTAAAGAAACAGAAAGATGATAAACCCGACCAGCTCCACCTGTGTTTTAGAAGGTTTCAGATTTCTTCAAGCCCCCTTTTAAGCTCCCTTGATTTCATCCTTCGGGCCTTTTGGACCTTATGTCACATTTGAATTTTCCTTATTCGGATTTTCCTTATTCGGATTTTCCTTATTCGGATTTTCCTTATTCGGATTTTCCTTATTCGGGTTTCTTCTTGAAGTCAAGGGAAACGGCATTTATGCAGAAGCGTTTTCCCGTAGGTTTCGGCCCGTCATCGAAGACATGCCCCAGATGCCCTCCGCAGCGGGAGCAGACAACTTCAACCCTGCGCATGAAATGGCTGGTGTCTTCCTGAAGCCTTACTTTGTCGCTGGCAATAACATCAGAAAAACTGGGCCAACCGGTCCCTGACTCGAACTTGGTATCGGAAGAAAAGAGTTCCTGCCCGCAGGCGGCACAGGTATAGACCCCTTTTTCTTTGTTATAATAAAGATCCCCCGAAAAGGGCCTCTCGGTACCTTTCTGCCTCAAAACGTGATATTGTTCAGAAGTGAGAACCTTTTTCCATTCCTTTTCTGGTTTCTCGATTTTATCTTGTGCCAGTCACAAACCCCCTTTATGCATATAACTCAATTATGCCGGAAATATTATTATCCTTCGGGTCAGGGGAAATCCTGACTTATCCCAAGAAAGAGCATTGTATGCTATTGGAGTATTGTATGCTACATAATTATAAAGAATGGTGCATAAAAAGAATGGTGCATAATGATTCAACCGGAATTACATTGCAGGAATAAGAATTCGTGAGTCTGGGGTGCCATGAAGGAAAACCGGGGGAAAAGAAAAGACCACAGTATAATAACAGCTTTCCTTGTATTTTTTCTTCTTACGGTGGTGTTTGGCCTGATAGTTTCCATGCAAATCCACCTGGGAAAATTTACTTTTCCATTCTATCTTGTTGTTTCCGGAATGTTTTTTTTTGCTACATCCCTGGAAACAGAGAGTCGTATTGGAGAATGGATTGCCTCTTTCAGCTGGACTCTTAACATGTTTGGCCTGCTACTCTTTTACCAGTACGTAACAGGAAACTGGGAAAGCTGGGTTTACACCTGGCCTCTTATATTCCCGGTAGGACCGGGCCTGGGCCAGCTGATTTATGGAGCAGTGAAAGCCAGAAGAGAGCCTTTTGAGCGGGGGAAGGTTCTTATCCGGATGGGGCTTGGGCTTTTTGTTCTGACCCTGATAATTTTCAAGCTCTTTTTTCAATAATTTGAGGTTAGTTTAGAGAATCTTATTCGTATCTGAGCGAGTCCACAGGCTTCATTTTTGCGGCTTTTCTTGCGGGATAGACGCCTGAGACGAACCCGACAGCGACAGCAACGAGAAACCCGGCAACAATCAGGCTTAACGGGAAGACCACAGGCAGGTTAAGGAGGGTTTCCACGCTGTATGCGCCTGCAATTCCAAGAGCGCCTCCGAGAATACCCCCGAAGACTCCAAGCAGGATTGACTCGATCATGAAAAGAAAAAGGATGTCAAAGCCTGTGAAGCCAAGAGATTTGAGCACTCCTATCTCCCTTGTCCTTTCGGTAACGCTTACGAGCATGATGTTCATGATCCCTATGGAGCCTACAAGAAGGGAAATCAGGGCAACCGCTGTCAGGAAAGAGCTGAGTGCTGCTGCCATCATGTCAGTCTGCTCTAAAACCTCAGCCTGGTTCACCATCATGTAGGGCCGCGAATCTTTGTCCTCAAGGTCCCTTTCGGAAATCCCGAAGCTCCGGGCAAGGCGCCTGTCAACTTCATCCGAGGTATCCTGAATTGTTGCAGGGTTTTCAGCCATTGCAAAAACCCCTCCATAGTCCGTTTCGCCAAGGATCTCATTCATGACATCAATAGGGATAAGGACAGCTTCGTTATCGTTGTACGCCTGGACCATGGTATTATCCGGGTTCTGGATAATTCCTTTAACCTTGAAGGTTTTTGTGATTTTCTCGTCTTCTCCTACCCTGAAGGTTATATCTATGGAGTTTCGGGCCGAGATGTTCCGGCCAAACTTTTCGTTTGCAATATCGTGCCCGATAATTGCGACATACCCATCATTATCATTAATAAAGGTGCCTTCCCGGAGCTGGGTATTTGCAACCTCATCATAATCTCCCCCTACCCCGCTTATCATGATGCTTTTGGTCTCGGACATGTACGTAACTTCAGCAGTCTGGGACTTCAAAGGCGAAACTCCGGACACACCGGGCGTATTTTCAACTATCTTCAGCTGATTGTCGTAAAAAAGCTTTGGCTGCATCCCCTGAATATAAATGAAATTTGAGCCGATGTTGTTTACTTCATTCGTAAAGTGCTGGTTGAAGCTTGCCCCAAGGGACACGTTTGCAATCACAGCCGCAACTCCGATAACGATTCCAAGCACCGTAAGGGTCGAACGCATCTTTGCACTTTTAATGCTTCCAAGCGCTATTTTTCCTGCATTGAAAAAGGGGATCATGAATGGGGGCTCCGTTTTGCAGCTTTTTAGGGGGAAAGATAAATTTAAGAATTGAAGACCAAAACTGATTTTCTTAAACTTTATTTAAAAGAATACATCAAACATATAAATCCTGCTAATTATGGGAACGTTAATCGGGGGTAAAAGAAAAGAGCTCTTGACGGGACCGGCGGGGTTGCAGAGTATCCTGAAGAGTTCAATAACGTGTAAGGACAATCTAATGTGTGTTCATCGTTTTGCAAAAATAAAAAATTTTACTCCGATAAAAAAATAGTTGAATGTTCAGTTGATTTCAATATGTCAAAAATCAAGTAACGTCTTTTGATTCACATGATCTTCATTAATATTTTTATCCTGCACGGCAGATATAACTCGGACTATTTTTTTAGGTAGATCGATATTTTCAATTTTGGAAGAACAATAATGGCAGACTTTTTCTTGATTAACATCCCAATCCCTAAGAAGGTACTTTCCACAATTAGGACATTTTTTACATTTATATTTCAAAAATTGCTCGATAGGCATCTCTGATAAGATATTCCTCGCAACAATCAGATCAGATATAGAATAAAGATTTACCGTAAGATTTTTGCCTTGTTTAATTCTTCCTATTCTTTCTATAAATCCAAGATCGGACCATTTTTTAATTTTATTGCTCCTCACACTGCCTTTACTACATTTATATACCTCATTTGCTAAATAATTAATAGTGAATTCCATTTTCCCTATTTTTTTAAGATCGCTTATAAGGTCTTCACTTGCAAGCTCACTTAATTTCTTCTCACAAAAAATATCAATACCTTTAAGAATAGCGTTATGAGAAATTCGAGTCACGTTTTGGTCAATTTCCCTTTGTTCCGCAATAATATCGTGAATTATTCTGATAACGTCTCTTGGAGATTTTTGAGCAAATAAAATAACCAGATCATTAATGTCAATATTAGAATTCGAATCAATAATTTGAGAGAGATCACTTATATTTTGATTACTAAATTCTTCCAATCTTTTGGAAATCATTGACTTTAAATCAGAATCTGTCCACTTTAATGAATAAGACTCAATTCTGTCTTTTCGGCCATATCTATTATAGTATTGTACAAGTTTGTCCCACAGAAAAAACTTAAATCCGTATCCTTTAGTTTCAAGCATATCTAAGTCTTTGAGTAATGGTTCAATCAATTTTGCAGACAAATTAGCATCATTTCCAGTTATTTCTGATTCATCCACCTTATCAATAAGAATATATATAGATGAAAAATCCATTTTGAGAACTATTGAAGGTATTTTTTTAAAGTGATATTTGAACGTTTCATCAAACTTAGGAGAGGTCTCTAATTTTTTTAGATCTTGCTCTTTAGATCCCAATCTTGAAAGGACTAAATTGAGAGCAATGTTGACTGAACCGAGATGATCATTCCAAATTTTCTTTGCTTTATCGGAATAATTACATAAAGAACTTATCGCATTACTCAACTCTTTTTCCGATAATTTACCCAGATGTACTTCGGCTAAATACTTTAAATACAATTTATCTGATTCATCTAACTTTTTTGCAAGAGCTGGATCTTGATTTAATCTAGTTAATATTCCAAGAACGATTATTGGAATTATTTTTTCAAGATGATCGTTAAGTGTAATATCTCCCGCTTTTTTTGGAAAATCAAAATCTGAATAATTTACGCATAGTACATTTTTATTTTTTACACACTCATACTCGATCATTTTTCTTTGAGCTGTTTTTCCACCCCCTCTTGGAGCAAAAATGGTAACACTTTTTGGGCTTTTCGGAGTCCCCCATACAGAATTAAAATAAGGAGGTGGAATAAAATAATTCTTTAATCGTTCTTCATAGTCAGCATTTGTAAATTGAAATGGATTTGAATCAAAACCTAAATTATTGAAGAACTCTATTTCTTCCATCAAAACACTCCAACAATTGATCTAATGAAGTATATTCGATGTATATTTAAAACTATTTTTTTGAACATAGGAAAAATATAAAATTTAAAAGAGAGAGCTAAGAAATAAGAAGCATTTAACATTGGATAGAGTCAAAAATTAACATTTTTAGCTTGTGTACTTTTGTTTGGTTTTGTCATAAAGTAAGTACTGATCCAACTGCACGTGAGAAAAGATTAATTTGGGAGAAAAGGTCATGGGGACGAGTTATTGAAAACCAGAATCATAAAAATCTCTTTAAATATTTTCATAACAAGGAGTATGTACTCATTTTTTTAGATATGATCAATGACTCATCCCACGCCCAAATATTGGCATAAAAAAATTAGAAATTTGTAAGAGTTACAAATGAATCACATGTTCTTTCCGATTTCTTTTGCTTGTGCAAGGATTTCAGGCTGTTGAAGAATATCTTCAGGAGTGTAGGTTCCTGCTGCAACTATACTTCCTTTGACATCGAAGTTCATGAAGGAAAATAGGCCTTCTAAATGGGCAAAATAATGTTTAAAGGCATCTGGATCTGGGGCACCCTGGGTATAGGCCAGGACGAGTTTTTTGGGAACCTTAAGACGGGAGGAAAGATCAGGATTGAGCAATGCAACCAGCCTGTCTACGAAAAGTTTGGTCTGGGCTGTAATCTCCCACATATATAGGGGAGAGCCGAGCACAACAGCATCAGCTGCCTGGACTTCTTCATAAAGCTGCTGCATATCATCATCGATTACGCATTTACCTTCGGTTCTGCAGTTCGTACAACCTTCGCAGGGGTTGATATCCAGTTTAGAGAGGTTGTAGGCTCTTACCTCAGCGCCGTTTTCTGCAGCCCCTTCGAGAATTGCATTTACAAGTTTTGTGGTGTTTCCGTCTACCCTCGGACTTCCAATTAATCCTAAAACTTTCACTTGAAATACTCCTCCGAAAAAAAGAATAAAAAAATTAGACAGATGATTCAACAAAGGTATAAAATATTTCCGAAAAAATCTGACTGAAGACGGATTTCCTCTACAAAATAGATAAGATAGAAGATTTCAGAGAGACTCAGTCAAACTTGATTCGACCTTTCTGTACTCCGGGCCTGGAATGTGTGAAACCGAGACCAATTTCCCAAGGGCCTTTGCTTTCTCCAGCAACCTGGGCCTGAATTCAACTTTAAGCTTATCCGTGCCTGCTGCAACGATTGTATCCAGAACATCAAAACCCAGATAGTAAAGAAGACCTGCTGTGTATTCGAAATACGGTTTAAAGGCATCCCTATCCTGAATTCCCTGAGTAAAGACAAGGATTAGTTTTTTATTGTCAAACCTGCTCGAAAAATCCGGCCTTAAGAAAGCTGTCATGCGGTCAATAAGGAGTTTTGTCTGGGCTGTCATCTGCCACATATATACAGGAGAACCGAGCACGAGAACATCTGCGGCCTGAATTTCTCGATAAAGTTTCTGCATATCATCATCTATAACACAGCAACCGTGCTCCTGGCACCTGCAGCAGGCATCGCAGCCTTTGATGTCAAGAGAGGCAAGGTTATAGACTACAGTTTCTGCCCCCTTTTCCGCAGCTCCCTCAAGAACTGCATTAACAAGTCTTGAGGTATTACCATCGACTTTAGGACTACCCACCAATCCGAGAACTTTAATGCTAGAACCCCCGTTCAAATTTAAAATACAGAATATAAAACATTTTTACGCAAAAGTATAAACGACTGGTCAGGATAAAAACGTTTCTCTTACAGAAAAAAATTATTCAGTTTGGATAGAAAAACCCGGGAAAAAGTAAATAGAGACAAAAGTAAATAGAGACAAAAATAAATAGAGACAAAAATAAAAAAAGAAAAAGAGAGAATAATTCTGCTGATTTAGTTTTACTGGTTTGATCGGTTAGCCTGGTTCTGCTGATTACCTTTTAATGACCATGAACGCACCGAAAAGCGCTGTAACAAAAAGCAACCCCGTGAAGAATATTGAATAACCTGCTTTTGCAGCATCTTCGCCTTCCTCATCACCTGCTTGAGTAACAGGCTCCTGCATGTCAACAGAACTATCTGTCACTCCCTTTGCAAAACTGGCTTCTTCAGAATTTCCTGCTTCTGTGGAATTCTCAGATGATACAGAATCTTTATTCACAATTTTTACATCGCCTTCTGAATCACTGCTGCTACTTGAACCCGTACTGCTTGAACTCGTATTTATGTCAGCAGAGGAAACGGAACCTTCGAGATCAACTTCAGTTATCGTTCCCGGAGTTTTGGTTGTAATCGCTTCAATTTCAGAGACTGGTATATTTAAACTGGTTATATTTCCATTGACATAGAACTCCACAATCTCAATATTAGTATAGTTTTCAGGAGTGAGATTCAGGTTCAGGCTGTATTTACCTTCTTCTCCTACGGTACTTTTTGCAATTAGCTCTCCTTCATAATATGCCAGAATCTCAGAGCCCTCAGAGACAGGTTCTCCATTAACATCCAGCCCACCATACAGGATGAGCGGCAGGTCAGGCACATCTCCAATCGAATCGTTTTCCTCAGATAAGGCAGTCACACTTAACACTGCAAACACAGACAATATCATCAGGCTTAAAATAAGCACTCCTAACTTTCGGTACTTAATCAAAACTACTTCCCCCAACTCCATTTAGATTAATGTAAAGCTAAAGAACCCACTACCCTGATTTTGATCCCTGCTTCATCCAGAAAACAGCTGCATAATCTGCAGGTGCCTCGTCAGAAAAGCAGGTTTCTCGTCAGAAAGGGTTTTTGTTTACAGGTTTTTTGTATCTCTTTTGTTCAGGCAGGATTTACCCACCGACAAAACTCACAGATATTTTATTTGAAAATATTTCCTGCCCGAAAATGTAATAGGACAAGAGTTATTGGAATATAATATAATTAGATATTATATATAGCAGTATTTTGAAAAATAATAATTAATTTATAATAATAATCTGCTCCACCTTCATGGTCGCATCGACCAAAATTGACTCAGAACATTTAGAAAACTGTTTTAGCACCCTGCACGCAGGTTCCAGATGTCAAACGATGAAACAATGCAACTCCCAGCAGCAATGTAAATGAAAGAAATAGGGGCTATGCGAAAAAAGAAGGGAAAATGGCTGAAAAAGAAAAAAGAAGGGAAGAAAAAGATTTTTTTCTTCGTTTGTTCTTAATTTGTTATTCGTTTGTTCTTAATTTGTCCTTCGTTTGTTCTTAATTTATCCTTCTTTTGTTCTTCCTTTTGCCCATTTCTCTTTACTAACCTGCTATTTTCCTGATTTTGTTTCAATTTTTCTTTGCCTTAAGAAAAGCAAATGCTCCAAGCCCTGCAAGCAAAACAGAGAGCGTTTCGAACCCGGGTAATGCTGACTTCGGCTCTTCGGGTTCGGCCTTCACAGGCAGGACTTTGTAGGCCTCATAATTGGAAATTGAAACTCCCATAAAAGCCGAATCGTTAGAATAATATTCCACCAGGGTAGCAAAAAGGTTCTGTATTGAATACTTATCCTCAAAGCCTTCGTCTACTGAAATTTCTATTATTCCTTTTGAGTTCACACCTCTTATTTCACCCATCTCGAGGGCAACCGCATCCTCAATATCCGATTCAGAGATCAGGCCTTTCTTCTCACGGTCATAAGCCCTGACAATAAAGAAATCTACAAGAGGAGCAATTTTTTCAACGTTTGATGTAGCATAACCGGGAGGAAGACTTGCTGAAATGGACACTTTTTCTCCGGCTTTTTCCCGAGCAGCCTCAAAAAGGGGTATATAGTCCATACAGCCCTCTTCAGAATCGGAATCCTGAGAAGTTTTCATGTAGATGTTGATTCCATCAAAAGGTGCGAGCGACTTTTCATTATAGTCAAGGATGGCGTTCAAAGAAGACTGAGAGGTATTCATAGCTCCTTCTTCTGTGCAGTTGAGCTCCTCAAAAAGCACTGCATACACCGTCATTCCTTCTTCATGAGCCATTTTTACAAAACGCTCATACTGCCAGACATCTTCACCGTTCATGCTCAGGAAAATGGTATCGATTCTAGAGGAGTCAAAATCTTTTGTAAGTGCAGGGAAATCAAGCTCGTATGGAGAAGAGAGCTTAACTCCTGAAACATCGACACTGTACCTGGGGAACAGGGTTTCCGGGACTTTGGTCTCATTTCCACTCTGGTTTTCCTGTATCTGTACTGGTGTTTCAGAGGTTTCTTCAGTAACTGAAACCTCAGGAACAGGAGCTTCAGTCTCAGGGGTGGTTTCGGATTCGGAAATAGAATCAGGTTCGGAAATAATATTTTCTGTGGAGGTTTCAGTTTCGATCTGATCCGAAGCGAACTTGACAGATGGCTCGGATTCTACAAATTTGCGGACGAAAGCATAGTCTACAGCCATATAGCCCGTATTCTTCGAGGCATCGGAATAAGAAGCTGCATAAAGATAAACATGCATTGGAAGGTTTGTAATATAATCATTTGAAGCATAATCCATCCTTGCATCCCGGACTCCGTTCTTAAACCAGGCTATCTTGCGGTTGTCATTTTCTTCGTACCAGGCGATTCCCGACGTATACCATTCTCCTTCAGGAACACGGACATCGGTCCGGTCAAAAGTGTTAAACCTCTCCTTCCTGTAAGATGTCTCCCAGCGCACACGGCTCTCATTGGCAAATTCAGTCTCGTGCTTGATCTCGTTTTTCCTGTTGCTGATCTGATCTATGAAACCCTGTCTCAGCAGAGGCCCTCTCTCATCGGTTCCTGTGGTAACCTTCATTCTTTTGACCACGAACATGGAATTAATTCCAAAACTGTCTTTGCTGTAGATCAGAGAGGAATCATAAGCATGAACCTTGGGAGCTGACACATTACACATGCCATTTTTGACTTCAACCATGCCTCCGCCTGCACTTTCAGCGTTCCATTCAAGCCCCTGGAGTTTATCCCCCTCAAAGCCGTCGAAAAATTCGAAGGTTTTTTCTCCGTTACTCACTGCCTCAGCCACAGGATTTCCGCACTTCAGAAGAAGCGTGGTGCTCCTGTTCGCAGGTAGGAAGGGGATCTTGACCCAGATAAGAGCTTTTTCAGCTTCCGGGTCCCAGGTTTCAATCCAGTAACTGAGTGTTCGTCCTCCGGAAAAGAAACGAAGGTCAGAACCGTCTGTTTTTGCCTGTGAGAAATTAAAGTTAAAAGAATTCAGGTTGATAGGGACCTGATAACCGGTTAGATTTTTTCCGGAATGTTCAGTAATTACAATATCCTGAGAATAGGCTTCAGTATCAGTTATTGCAGATGGAACCAATAGATCATTCGCTATAGCCAGCGCAAAGCCAGTCATCAAAACCAGGAGAAAAATAGAAATAATCCCACACGTGATCAGTCTCTTTTTCATATTTAGCAGCCTCTTTTAAGCCCTTTAATCAAACACGATAAAAAATACTATCAAGAAATTATTAACCATAACAGATATTATTTATTTTACATACTTATTAACCCAAAAACAATAAACCTTTTCATAAGTACTTGCACAGAATAATAACTAAAATAATAATAGTTAAAATAATAATAGTAATTTGTATAAAAATATAGTGAGAGAGAAGATAGAGAGTCCGAAACGGTAATAAAGAATCTTTACAATTACAGTTTCCAATGACGCTTCTATCCAGCAATGAACTGAAAAAACTTATACAGGCAAACCCCCCTTTGCTTGAAAACGCAATTGATATCGAAACCCAGATCCAGCCAAACGGGCTTGAGCTGACCCTGAAAGAGATAAAAACAATAGAAGGTGCGGGAGCTGTCGACTTTGACAACTCAGAAAGGAAAGTTCCCGACGCAAAACCCCTGGAATTCGGGAGCGATGGGTGGATTCACCTTCCGAAGGGGATATATAAAGTACTCTTTAACGAGATCGTAAATATTCCCATGAACCTGGCTGCAATTGCAAAGCCAAGGTCAAGTCTTATTCGCTGCGGAGCAACCCTTGAAACTGCGGTATGGGATGCGGGTTACAGGGGACGCAGCGAATCTATGCTTGTAGTTTATAACTCAGAGGGCTTCAGGCTTAAGAAAAACGCCAGGATTATGCAGCTCCTTTTCTATACCCTTAACAGCGAAGTAGAAGAAGGATATTCCGGAGTCTACCAGAACGAAAATACAAAATGAGCTTTCTGAGAAGAGAAACAGTATTTTGACGTAGGAAAGAGGCACCTGTAGAAAATATATAGATAAAGTATATATTATTAGATCGGTATATCACACCCTATGAGTACTATAGGGAAATCCGTAAGGATGGAGCGTATTTTCAACCGAACTACGGGTAATGCCATTATCATTCCCATGGACCATGGAGTTGGTGCTGGCCCCATTTCAGGGCTTACAAACCTTCAGGACGCTGTAAATAAGGTTGCCGAAGGTGGAGCTAATGCCGTACTAGGGCACATGGGACTTGCCAAACACGGGCACAGAGGATACGGGCACGATGTGGGTTTGATAATCCACCTCTCAGCCTCAACCTCCCTTGCTCTTGATCCGAACCATAAAGTTCTTGTAACGACTGTGGAAGAAGCCATAAAAGTCGGAGCTGACTCAGTATCTGTTCATATTAACATAGGGGCTGAAGACGAATATGAAATGCTGCAGGGGCTCGGCTATGTTGCAGGAAAATGTGATGAATGGGGAATCCCTCTTCTTGCGATGATGTATCCTCGCGGGAAAAAGGTCCGTTCCGAATACGACGTGGATGTAGTAAAACATGCGGCCAGAATCGGGGCTGAGCTCGGGGCAGACATTGTCAAAACAAACTACACCGGAAGCCCTGAAACTTTCAAAGAGGTTGTCGAGGGATGCCCCGTACCTGTGATTATTGCAGGCGGTCCCAAGATGGGGTCAGAAAAGGAACTGCTGGAAATGATCGAGGGTTCCCTTGAAGCAGGTGGACGTGGTGTTGCAATAGGAAGAAACGTCTTCCAGGCAGAAGACCCCACAGGTCTTGTGCGGAGAATTGCAAAAATCGTCCATGGAGGTATGACTGCAGAAGAAGTAATAAAACTGGGCAGCAATGTCTGAAACCCAGACGCTTAAAGGAAGTAAGTAAATTAATAAATAATCAAAGTAAGGAACTTAATTAAGATTTTGATTTTATATATACAGGAGCGGGAAATTTACCTTTCAGGAAATTTCTCGTTATTTCTTCCAGTAGAAATTAAGAATGAGCTATTTTTCAGGAAAAAATTATCCTTCAGATACATAACAAACAAAAATGAAGAACTGACGTCAGGACTTCAACTAAGCTTTAAATGACAGATACCACTTAGTTGAAAAACTAGTTAGGAATTACAAAAGTTATAGAAAAATAAGGCTCTTCACTATTTTGGGGGGGTAATTTATAGTTACTTCCTAAATGTGAGTACAACACATATACTATTTGAAAACATTAAGTGTGGAAAAACCACATTCAAGATCAATGTTTCTCTTCTAGGTAGAGTCACTTTTAAACTGAAACATTATTTTCAACCCCATACAAAATAACGAAGAGCCAAAAATATTTATCTTTCCCCAACATTAAAAAATAGTGTGACCAGTGTTTCGAGCCCAGTTACTACAATGACTACTCAAACAGTACCTAAAGAGTTCCTCATTGTAATGTTCTTTATTTTGATAATCTTTGTTTTCTATTTATATTACAGGAAAAAGAGAAAGTGACATTGTTGACAGTTTCACTACACCCTGGATGCCAGAGACTCCCTGGAACCACATTAGAGATATGTCCAGAAACATAGTGGAGATTACTCGGGACCATATTGACCTTGTTAGAAATCTCAATCAAACTCGGTAGATGCGAGACTCCCAACAAAGGGAACTTTTTTTTAAAATGGACTTTCCATTCATTGAAAGATTGTCAGATAAGAGCCCTGTTCCTGTATAGACCAGGAAAAGAACATTCTGTTCACCCATAGAGTCCAGTGGAAATAAGGGGCTTTGCAGAATTCTGCCGGAAAGAACAAAAACATGAGATTGATGGGATTGATATCTCTCGAGAGAGTTAGAGAGAATAGCATCGGGATGAATTAAAGAAACAAGCAGAGGATAATGATGTTCATATAGAAAGAAGGATGCCCGGAGAAAATAAATCGATAAAAAGGAGAGACATATACCCCTATCAGGCAACAATAATGGCATAAAACAGGGAAGTAGCTCAGGGTAAAGGTACAAAAACAAAGCAACCCCATAGAAAGGAAAAAGAAGCTTCCTCCCCTGAAAACAAAATCCGAAAAATAATTGAAAAATATATCGAAAACGATAAAAATAAATAGATCCGGAAGAAATACAAATCGTAAAAAAAGTTAATCTGCAGAAGGTTCCAGTGGAAACTGGGGGATCCATATTTGGAGAAGAGTAAGAGATTGAAAAGTTCTTAAAAAATTTGAAAGTCATAAGGAGTTAAAGAATCCTCAAACAGCAAAAAATTAAAAACCCGGGTCCGGACCTCAGAGAGGATTGTTGCTCCGGACCAAAAATGCCTTCTATGAAATTATGCCTGAATCAGAAATTATGCCTGAATCAGAAGTTATGCCTGAATCAGAAGTCTACGAAGGGCACAAGGTCACAACCTGTGCATTTCAGGCACATTGTCGTTGCTAGCCCGGGATCAAGCCCATACATCTTCAGGACTTCAGCCTCCATTTGAGCAAGCTTTAAAAGGCGCTCAGGAGACGGACGTTCGGTAAAACAGTCTCCGGACCTGAGGGGATGAGGGTTTACCGGGCGAAGGATGGGAATTACTCCTATCTTTGCAAGGGTCTCGACTCCTTCCCGGACAGAAGCGTCGCTCTCACCAAGCCCGATTATAAAGTTGCTAAATACCCTGTTTTTTCCGAAAATGTCTACAGCTTCTTTAAGCCTGTCAAGAATGTAGTCAATGGAAAGGTCTCCACAAACTTTTTGGAAAATCTCCCTGTCCATGGTTTCAACATTGTATTTTACTTCGGCAACTCCGGCATCATAGAATTTGCGGGAACAGCCCTCTGTCGGATACACCGAAACTCCTATGGGAACATTGTATTTTTTGAGGGCAGGGAGCAGTTTGAGCACCCGCTCAACTTCCCCTTCGACTGAGGTTTCGACTCCTGAAGTCAGAGAGATGGCCTTAAGGGTTCCTGCCCTCATGACCTCATCCACTATGCTCAGGACTTCCTCTTCGCTCTTGACGTGCCCCTGAAGTTTGGGCACAGGACAGTATTTGCAGTCAAAGATGCACATCTCGCAGAGCGTAATGAAAGCCTGCTCAGGACAGTGGGCAGGGGCAGGCTCAAGTTTTCCCCTGAGAAGTTCATTTCCTTCATGTAAAAGCGCTACTGTTCCGTCATCTCCTGCTGCTTCAATGGAAAGCGGAGAGTTCTGATTTACGCTGAGCCTGACTCGCTTTTTCCCTGACCTGAAAAAGACGGAGCTGGTGCCTGCCCCTGGGCCTGCAGTAGAACCTCGCGCTCTGGGAATAAGCGAAGGGTCCACAGAAACGGAACCTATTGAAATAAGAAAAGCTTTAATTTCCGGCGTAATTTGTGTGCCTTGCATTTAGATGTTCCTCAAAATAACTATTTCTTCCTGTAGTTCCGGCTTTTTTCATCTTTACCAGATAGTATATAAATTCTTCTGAAAATATAATTTAAACAGTCTGGAGCCAGCTTCGAAATAAGGAAGATTCTTTTCTTTGGACATTAATTTATATATTCTGGATTGAAAAAAAGCCGCTTATTCCAGAGAAAATCGAAATCAGCATATATAAATAAAATAAATGCGATTTAAAATTTGAAATTTATCGAGGAGGAATTGGAGTTTTGTTGAAGAAGTGGTTTGCAGTACTTGTAATACTCATATGTGCCATTTTTGCTGCGTCCTCAGGGTGCAGTGAAAACAACGCAGAGGACACGAATGTTCCTGAAGAGTCGGTTGAACTCAGCAACGAAGAGAATTCTGCTGAGGATGCAGGAGAAGAGGAAGTTGAAGTGGAAATGGTATCCACCGGAGATTCCAGCGACTGGTGTTCTGTAGGTTCTTCCTGGAAGTCAACAAACCCCCAGACAGGCGAAGAAGTTACAATGAAAATCACCGGGATCGAGACCGTTGATGGAGTCCCGATGTGCAAAGCTGTTTTTGAAACAAACCTTGAAGATGAGGACTCCTCCAAAATTGAATATTTATGGTCCGAAGACGGAGAAACCTATTTCTGGACCGCTTATGACAAGTCAGGAGAAATTGTTTCCGAAATGAGTATGAAAGACGGCAAAATGAAAATTGTTGATGAAGAAGGCAATGTAATAGAATCTTCTCAGGGACAATAAAATAAGAGACCGTCAATTCTGCTGGATTTTCCAGCATATTCTTTTTTTCATGAAATTTCGGACCTTATTAACTTATTCTGTACCTTATCTGTACCTGCCAGGTTTCAGAGTATCTATAAAAGATTTTCGACCTCCTTACACTTAACAGGTAATTTGCATCCTTACCTGCTGAGGATCTGCATTTTAAACCGAATTTTATAATACATTTTCAACGCCTATTTCACAGGACAAAAAAACTGCGTTCATGTCCGAACATCCTTAAACTCAGGTACAAATATGGAATAAACTCAGATGCAAATATGAGAAAAAGAGAGCGTAAGATTCTGATTTATCCAGGGGCTTTAGCGAGATAATAATGGTTCTATAATATTAGGCCTGTGGGTTAAAGATATAATGAAGCAATAATGATACAAAGATAAAATAACATTATGTGTTACATAAAGATACAAAGGTGTTATATACATGAAGTGCATAGTATAATTTGCGTTCTCGTCCCTTCAACAACCCACACCAGTACAAGGTCTACTCCACAAGTAAAGGGATAAAGAAACCTAAACTAAAAAACTCCCAACCCGTGAGTCCAGTACCTCAATATCTCTTCCCAGACAAAAATAAAAGCATCTCTTAAAGCCGTTCAGAACTTCCAGGTTTTAGGATGGGAACGCAATACTATTTTTCAGAACATGAAATAATTTTTAAGAATTTTTAGAATACTGAAAAATTAGCGGTATATTATAGTCGACCTTCTGAAGCTCCTTTTAAGAAAAAACATTTTTTCTTCCATCGTTATTGATAATCATTCAAAAATTTACGATTCTCATTAAATTGCTACTTCAAAAAACGAGAATTGACAGCTGTCAAAAGGTCACGATTTAAGATTTAATTAACTTTTGGAGACATTGTAAAAAACAAAAGATAACTGTTACATAGATCGGATTCTACTATAACACTA
The DNA here is from genome assembly GCF_000979975.1 of Methanosarcina sp. 1.H.A.2.2. Taxonomy (NCBI): domain Archaea; kingdom Methanobacteriati; phylum Methanobacteriota; class Methanomicrobia; order Methanosarcinales; family Methanosarcinaceae; genus Methanosarcina; species Methanosarcina sp. 1.H.A.2.2. Next base: position 180,335 of record NZ_JJQL01000079.1, on the reverse strand, counting down.
AAAAAATAAAGGTAATGACAAGAATAATATAAGAAATATTAAACCGGTCTATGTAAATTATTTACAGAAGTTATAAATATAAAGAGTGTATAGTATAATTTGCGTTCTCATCCCTTAACCCCCACTAGCAAACACCTACTCCACATGTAAAGGGATAAAACAGAGACATAAAGAATTAAACGTGAAAATAGGAAACTCGCAACCCGTGAGTCCAATATCTCAATAGATCTTCCCAAACAAAAATAAAGGCGTCTCTTAAAACCTTTCGGAACTTCCAGGTTTTTGGATGGGAACGCAATACTATTTTCCAGAAGATTTTTACAACAGAAAGTAGTTTTTTTGTGCTCTCTGCAATTATTCAGATTGTTACCAAATTATGGTAAACATTATTTTCGTGATTTTGTTACCAAATTACGGTAAACATTATTTTTGTGATTTCTTTCCACACCCTGCGCGACACCTGGGCCTGCCTGCGTACAGTGAAATAAAAAATGAAAGTTTATCAATCTGCATATCGGACCCGATTATTCACTGGTTTTCATCTGCTGCAAAAAAACATCTCTTTTAAGGGTTTCCTTTTCGGTATTGGAAGAAATGGCATATTTCCATGATACACGAACCCTGGTAAACCTATCAAACGAAAGCCTATCGAACCACCGCTCCTGAGAGGGAAAAATTCATTCAGGAAAGGTCCATGAAACAAATCCCGGATAAAAGGCTTTGCCAATTTTATATATAGGAGTAAATATATTATATTTGTCAGCCCGACACAGAATCTTTTTTCAGGATAATAAGGACAGGAAAAACATGAAAGTCATGATCATAGGGGGTTTTCTCGGAAGCGGGAAAACAACCGCAATTCAGAAAATCAGCAGGCAGCTTAGCGATGCCGGGAAACGGACTGCGATTATCGTAAATGAAATCGGAGAAATAGGGCTTGACGGAGAGACACTCAACCGCCCAGGAATTATAACTGAAGAATTGACAAGCGGCTGCATCTGCTGCACACTCAGAATCAGTATGCAATACACGCTTCAGACTCTTGAAGAAGAGTTCAGGCCCGATATTGTGATAATCGAACCAACAGGAATTGCTTTTCCCGGACAGATCAGGGAAGAAATCGAAATGATGGGACTCTCAGAACTGTCCTTTGCTCCGGTTGTGACCATAGTAGACCCCGGGCGTTTCGGCACTGAGGCAAAAGAAATTCCAAGGTTCATCGAGACCCAGGTAAAGGAAGCTGAAATCCTCGGGATAAACAAGGTAGACGTAGCGCCTGCAGAAATCGTCATGGCAACAGAACAGATGCTTACCGAACTGAACCCTGAAGCCAGGATCCTGAAATTTTCGGCAAAATTAGGAGATGAACAGTTTGAAAACCTGCTCATCCATCTTGCAGTCCCCGGGATTGGGAAGCCTTCTCAGGAAAAGAAAAATTCAATTGAACTTTCGGAAGTCTCGGCTCACTCGGTTCTCTATACCCTTGAGTCCTGCAATCTTAACCCTGAAAAAGGCAAGCTCCTTATCGAAGAGAGCCTTCAAACCATAAGGGACAGAGTGAAGGAAATTAACTCTGATTTTATAGGGCATGTTAAACTTTCCCTGAAACTCCCGGACTTCATGGTCAAGGGCAGTGTGACTTCCTCAGAAGAATCTCCGCAGGTGGAATTTATACCCCGCAAAAATGAAAAGCTCGAACTCAGGCTGCTTTCTGCAATTACAAAGGTCCCGAAGGATAAGCTCACAGGAATAGTAGAGAGCACACTTGAAGAGAAGCTGAGGGAGTCAAACACCTCTTTTGAGAGAAAGGAACAGCATCGCGGTACGCTTACGAACATAAACGGGATCAGGAAAAAGACGTGAGCATGAGGACAAATATTGGCAAAAGCGTGAAAGAAAGTGAATACCAATAAAGATCAAAGTTTAACTGCATTTACACTCTATCAATAGAAAAAAACCCTCAAAAATCTATTTCGTTATTATTTCGGATATTTTTAAAAATCCGGTTTCAATCAGTAAAGAAAAATCAAATATTAGAAAAACTGAGATATTAAAGGATAAGAAGTGGAGTTTCAATATGCATGATGAAATTGATGAACTCGATGCTTATTTCTCCTCAAAGGGAGAAACTACAGAAGGCGAAGCTGTCAAGCTGGAACATATGATGATGGAAAAGGTTTCCGTAAACCCTGCAAGAAGGAAACTTCTCCGAACAGTTGGTATCTTTGGGAAACCTGAAAACCAGCTGAAGGAAGAATCAGGGTTAAACGATTTCTTCTTTAAGTTTCATATGGATTTCCTGCTCAAAGAAGGATTCCTCAAGTTTGAAGAAGGGATGTACCGCCTTACGGATTCAGGAATTGCAATGCATGATTCTGTATGTTAAAAAGCATATTTTCTTATATTCCTTCTTCTTTTATTCCCTCTTCTTTTATTCCTTTTTCTATTATTCCCTCTTTTTTTATTCCCTCTTTTGTTATTCCTTCTTTTGTTATTCCTCCTTCATTTATCCCTTCTTCGTTTATTCAGTCTTCTTTTATTCAGCCTTCTATTATTCAGTCTTCGTTTATTCCTTCTTTAATTATTCCCCCTTCATTTATTCCTTCTTCGTTTATTCTTTCTTTATTTATTCCCCCGTCATTTATTCCTTCTTCGTTTATTCCGTCTTCTTTTTACGGACTTTCAAAAACAGAAATTTTGGGAGCTTGAGCCTTAGCTCATTCCGATTCCTAGAAATTGCTTTTTGCTAAAAAGCGATAAGTTTTTATGTTTATCTGAGTAATGGCGTTATGACCAAATTTTTCGATATTCTATGGAAGTTTCAAAAACGTACCTATCTAATTTCCAGGTACATATCGAGCAAATCAATAGGAGTGTGAAAAAATATGCCAGCATTAGTTAATGCAGATGAATGTTCAGGATGCGGAACCTGTGTCGATGAATGCCCCTCTGAAGCAATTACCCTCGATGAAGAAAAGGGACTTGCAGTAGTTGACCAGGACGAATGTGTAGAGTGCGGTGCATGTGAAGAAGCATGCCCAAACCAGGCAATCAAAGTACAAGAGTAAAAACAGACAGCATGGAATAAATTATTTATTCCATTTTTCTTTTTCCTTTTTATCAGATTATTTTTTATCTCTACGGAGGTAGCTTTTTAAATGGTAGCAGTTAAAGCGGGTATTTTAGGCGCCACAGGCGCTGTCGGGCAGAGATTTGTAGAAGCACTTGCAAACCATCCCTGGTTTGAGATTACAGCCCTTGCAGCGTCCGAAAGAAGCGCTGGCAAAACGTATCGAGAAGCGGCAGGCTGGAGGCTGGATACAGCCATGCCAGAAAGTGTCGAAAACATAGAGGTTGTTCCTGTAGACCCAAAAGCCGTTGATGCGGATGTGGTCTTTTCGGCTCTTCCTGCAGACCTCGCCCTTAAAGTGGAGCCCGAGTTTGCAAAAGCCGGGTTTGCAGTTGCAAGCAATGCATCATCCTACAGGATGGAAAAGGATATCCCTCTGGTAATTCCGGAAGTAAACCCCGAACACCTGGGACTCATCGAGGTCCAGCAGGACACAAGGGGCTGGGACGGATACATTATTACAAACCCTAACTGCTCCACAATTGTCATGACAGTTACCTTAAAGCCCCTGATGAAGTTCGGGCTAGAAACCGTACAGGTAGCAACAATGCAGGCGATTTCCGGAGCAGGTTTTTCCGGAGTTTCAGCCATGGCAATCTATGACAATGTTATCCCCTATATAGGAAGCGAAGAGACGAAAATGGAGACTGAAACCTTAAAGCTCCTCGGGGAATTTAATGGATCCGAAATCGTGCCTGCAGATATGAAAGTCAGTGCTTCCTGTCACAGGGTCCCTGTAATCGATGGGCACACGGAAGCTATCTGGGCAGGTATGAGGGATGAACCCACCCCTGAAGAGGTAAGGGAAGCTTTCCTCAAATTCGACCCGAAACTTGGAGAACTCCCATCAGAGCCGCGTAAAGCCCTTATAGTTCGGGACGAAGCCGACAGACCTCAGCCGCGCCTTGACCGCAATATGGGAAAAGGCATGAGTGTTTCGGTGGGCAGAATCAGAGAAGGAATCCGCTATATCGCGATGGGGCACAATACAATCCGCGGAGCTGCAGGTGCAAGTGTCCTTAATGCAGAACTCCTGCACTCGATAGGCAAACTCTGAATTAAAACAAACACTTCAGCAACGATAAACAGCAGGATTAGAAGCGTAAAAACACGATTGGAATCGTGAAAAAAAGTAAAAAATAGTAAAGAATGAGAAGTAAAATGCCTGAATGTCCGGACTTTTACTTTTCTTCAAAATTTCTTATTTTACTTCTTATTCTAAATCGGTCTTAATTCTATCTGTCTTCTTTTGCCAAACCTTTCTTCTCTTCCTGAAGCTTTCGTCGTAATTCAGCAGTATTCAGGAAAAGAGTATTCTTGCAACCTCTTCTGCCCTGCGCATGACCTCTCGAACAGGAATCCCGCTGGCTTTAGCAATCTTTTTGCAATCTTCAAATTCCGCAGAGATATTGAGCAAGACACCTTCCGAGTCCCTGGCAATCTTGACTGCGGTTTCAAACTCCTGCCCTTCGAGCTCTATTTTTATCCTTTCGATGTTTCGGGCAGCCATGAGCCTGTGCCTTGCAGGCATAACCCTGACCCCAAGAGACCCTGTTTCAATAATGATCTTCCGGGCGAGTTTTGCGCTGTCTTCAGGCTTTGAAATGACCTTGATAATATGGGCAGGCCTTCCTTTTTTCATGGTTGCGGGCATAATCGCAACATCCCTGGCTCCCATCGAGAGCAGTTCCTCAAAAAGGTTGCCCAGGACTTCCCCGCTTACATCGTCGGCATTGGTCTCAAGAACCTCAATTATATCCTGAATCAGGTGGGCGTCAGGTTCAAGAAGCACCCCCTGGAGCACATTGGGTCCCGGAAGCTCGGCATCTCCTGCCCCATATCCGATGGCAATCGCCCTGCCCTGAGGAAAAGACTCAACGGGCTTTGCAAAATGTGAGAGAATAGCAGCCCCCGTAGGGGTCAGCAGTTCCCGATTCACATTTTCCCCTCTGAAATAGAGTTTCCCCTTTCTGAGAATCTCAAGGGTTGCAGGAGCTGGCACAGGAAGGGTTCCGTGGGCACATTCTATTGTTCCGCTGCCCACGTTGATAGGGGTGCAGAAAACAGAGCTGCAGTTAAGAGAATGGATGGCTGCAGAAGCGCCTATGACATCGGCAAGGGCATCGCTCTGCCCCACCTCATGAAAATGGAGTTTTTCAAGGTCAGGCTGCCCATGGACTGCGGCTTCGGCTTCGGCCATTTTCAAAAAGATATTAAGAGCACTTGCTTCGACCTTATGAGGAAGTTTTGCAGCCTTTACTAGATCCACGATTTCCGGGTATGTCCGGACAGGCTCTTTTTCAGGCACGTTTATGCGAACATCCAGGGCTCTAATTCCCTTTTTCATCACTTCCCTTATATCCATAGATACGGGCGCCGAAGCTTCAACCAATTCCTTTACCGCTTTTCTGTCAGCTCCGAGGTCGAGAGTACATGCCAGAATCATATCCCCGGCTGCCCCTGAAAAAGGATTAAAGACCAGTGTTTTCATAAAGTTCCTCCCTGAATTTTACTTCTAACTTATCTACAGTTATTTTTCTCCCTGTTCTTCATCCTGCTCCGCTTCTTCAGTTTCCCCCTGTGTTCCGGCAGCGGCAGCAATCATATTGGCGATCCTGGCTGCATAAGCCCCTGCAACAAATCCCGCGTCAATATTTACCACGGCAAGGGTCGAGCAGGACTGGAGCATTGACAATAGGGCTGCTTTTCCTCCGCCGCCTGCCCCGTAACCGGTGGATACGGGAAGCCCTATTACCGGCACATCGACAAGCCCTGAGACTATGGTTGGGAGGGTTCCCTCTCTTCCGGCTGCAACAACGATTGCTCCGGGGTTCCTGAGTTTGAGTTTATGGAGTTCCGGGATCAGCCTGTGGATGCCGGCAACCCCAACATCGTACACGGCAACGGTTTCACAGCCCATTTCGGAAGCAATAACCCTGGCCTCTTCTGCAGCAGGGATATCTGCCGTGCCTGCCGATATGACCCCAACGACTCCTCCGGTACTTGGGGCAGGAGTGCCATCGTGGATAACCACCGTGCGCGCCCTGCTGTTCCATTCGAGTTTCTCCGGACCAAAAGCCCTCATTAAGGCTTCCAGATGTGGGGCAGAGACACGGGTAATCAGAGCCCTTTTACTTTCTCTTGCCATTATCCTGGCAATTTCCACAACATCTTCAGGTTCCTTGCAATCGGCAAGAATAGCTTCGATTACTCCGGTCCTGCTTTTCCTGTGGGAATCAAGTTTTGCAATGTTAGAATAGGAAACAAAACCCAGACTGCATACCTGCTGTTCTGCAGTTTCAAGGTCCATTTTCCCTTCTTTTACGGCCTTCAATATATTAGTGAGATCCATGCGCCACCCAAGTTAGACCTGAAATTTTATATATTCAGGAATAAACATCTTAATGGTAAGTGCCCTATCAGTAGTTTATTGGTCTGGGAGGTCTTTAGGATTTCTCGTTATTTGGGGTTTTTGGTAATCTACGATGAAAATATCAGCGATACATTTAAAAATCCGAATTGTTAATGTGAAGAGATCATCATGCTCATAGTACTCTCATTAGGCGGTTCAATTCTCGCAAAAGACCTTGATTCGGATCGTTTTTTAAAATACGCAACAGTCCTGCGGGACATCTCAAAAAAGCACACGCTGCTTGTAATAACTGGCGGCGGAGAAGCGGCACGGAACTACATAGGTGCTGCGCGGGCTATGGGGGCAGATGAAGTAACCTGCGACTACATAGGCATTGAGATCACCCGTCTGAACGCAAGACTGCTTATTGCAGCTCTCGGACCCGATGGATACCCTGAGATTCCTTTAAACTATCTTGAAGCCTCGAAGGCTATGAACTCAGGAAAAGTCGTGGTAATGGGAGGGGTTACGCCCGGCCAGACTACTGATGCTGTGGCTGCAATCCTTGCAGAATATCTGCGGGCAGACCTGCTGACAATTGCAACCTCGATTGACGGAGTTTATTCCTCAGACCCCAACTGTGACTCGAGTGCAGTCAAATATGACACAATCTCACCTGAAAAACTCATAAGCATAGTTATGGCAATCGAAATGAAGGCTGGCTCCAAATCCCCTGTAGACCCCGTAGCCGCAAAGATCATCGAACGCTGCAAGCTCGATGCCCTTGTTATGGATGCCCGGGACCCTGCCCTGCTTGGAGAAATTCTGGGTGGAGAGGCTGCCAAAAAATCTCCTATATCCTGCGGGACCTGGATTACAGTAAGAAAATAAAAAGCTTGAATCCAGGGCTTTCAAGCCCTTCTCCGGTGTATCAAACTAAAAACAGAGGATAACATCAAAACTTAAACATAGAGGTTCCTGCATATATCCATATTGCAGAGAGCCAGATAGGTTACCGAATCTGGTTCCCGGCAGCTTTTGGAAAGAAGGAGGAACCGGGCTTGAGTCTGCCGGAAAAAAAGAACTGTTTAAAAGTGAGAGAGTTTACTTTTCGCTTATTTTCTTTAATTGTATTCCTGATTTTCTTCGGTGTTCAGGCAAGTCCTGTTTCAGGGGCAATGAACGGGACAATTGCCGGAGAAGAAAGTACCCTTATCAATGAAGAGTTTATTATTGATTTTTTCTCAGACCATGACCTGAGCGATGCAACGGTCAGATTTAAACAACCCCTTGAGAACGTTTCTCTTGTTTTTACCCTGAGCTCAGGAAAAGAAATTCTGAAATCGGAAACCTTCCATCTGGGCTCCGTAGATAGGGGGCAGGAGGTTACAAAAGTCCTTTTCTGGGGGCTTGAAGAGGACTTTGGAAAAGATAGGGACTCCTATACAGCACAGCTTTTTGTAAAGGATGGCAGCCAGACTCTTGAATCCCGGAAGCTTTCTTTTTCTTACCGAAATCCATATCTCTCAAACCTGAAAGTTGTGGACTTCTCTGCAGACTCCGAAAAAGCTTCCGTTCTGATAACCCTTACGAGCTCCGCAAATCTCGGATTCGTGCAGGTGCCTGAACCCGGCATTGCAGACCTGGACCTTAAACTCCTTTCCGGCACGGACATCATATACTCCGAAAACCTGGAAAACGTCCCTGTAACGGACGCATACTATAAAGCAATGAATTGGCCTTTCCTTCTCGAAAAAGACCGAAATTATACAGCTATCCTGAAGGTTCATTCCCATTCCCCTGCCCTTACTACAGCCTATACATCGGACTTCAGGGCAGAAGAAAAAGTAGAAATCCTTGATACGGACATCGATGTGGATGAATACGGAGCAAGCGTTACAGTCGTCGGAAAATCCCAGGTGCCCTTTGATGGAATTATCAGGGTTGTACTGACTCCTGAAGAAGGGGATGTGCAGGTCTTTGAAGAAACCGCAGATATCCTGACCGCAGGAAAAGAAGATACTGTAGGAATTATCTGGCAGGGAGTTCCCAGAGGGGACTATAATGTGAAGGTTTATGTGCTAAACCTGAAAGGTGAAATCATGGACAGCCATGAAACAGTCCTGCGGGTTTTTGAGCCCGTAGCCGAAATAAACCCTTCGGAGGAATCTCCGGCATTCGGTTTTCAGGCAGCGCTTGGGATTTTCCTGTGCTTTGCGGTTTTTCAGGGAAGAAAAAGGAAAGGGAAAAAAGAAGGGCGCTAAGTATCCATCCATATGCGGGACCATTATGTTTGACCTGATCATCCGAAACATAACTAACAGGAAAATCCGGAGCGCACTGACAATCTGCGGGATAGCCCTCGGGATTTTTGCAGTTATAGTTATGGGCGCCATGTCTGAGAATTTCCACCAGACTTTTGAGCGTTCCATGAGTGTAACCAGCGACAAGATCCGGGTTTTTGCGGAAAGCGGGGTCTTTGGCGGAGGGCTCACGGACGATAAGGTAAGCGATGTGCTTCGCGTAGCCGGGGTAAAAGATGCCTATGGGCTTTTGATGACCACCTTTGATGAAGACAAGATGGGAATGACAGGAAAACAAATTCTTGGCGTACCTCCTGAAAAGTCCAGCGTTGCCCTTTACCCTGTGGAGCTGAAAGCAGGCAGATTTCTTAATCCGGGGGATTCCTACAGTGTGGTCGTCGGAAACAACATCAAAAGAGAATACGGACTTCAGACAGGCAGCAAATTTGAAATCCATGACAAATATTTCACCGTTGTCGGAATCCTTGATTATACCGGCTCGATCTTTGATAATGCTGTGATCATTCCCCTTGAGACTGCCCAGGACCTGTATAACGTGGGCGATTCGGTGTCCTATATCTTTGCCGTGCCTGACGAGAGGGTGGATGCTGAGATGCTCTCAAAACGCATCGAGTTAAGCGTAAAAGGCACAAGCACCCTTTCCCCGGGAGAACTTGAAGTGCAGGCAAAGCAGTCCTTCATGATTTTCAGCGTAATCACGATCAGTTCAGGGCTCCTTGCAGCAATCATAGGCGGGCTTTGCGTGATGAATACGATGCTCATGTCCGTTGCAGAAAGGACACGGGAATTCGGGATTTTGAAAGCCATAGGCGCAGAAACGCGGGACATCCTGCTCCTGACGCTCGGAGAGGCTTCATTCATGGGCTTTTTAGGCGGAATTCTTGGAATCCTGGTTGGTGTTGGGGCTGTCTATGTCATGAACGCCTGGCTTGCAACGACAAGGATCGTCCTTTTCCTGATAACTCCGAGACTTCTTATAATTGCAATGCTTTTTGCTCTGCTGATTGGCGCTCTTTCCGGGCTTTATCCAGCTTACAGGGCTTCAAAAATGAGTCCTATGGAGGCTTTGAAGCATGCCTGAAGAAAAAACGGAGAGCCTGATGTCGGAAGAAAAATCTGGAAAAAAAGAGGTCCGGAACGAAGAATCTGTGAGAGAAAAATCCGGTAACGACAAACAGAAAGTTATCATGCAGGTTGAAAACCTCTCCAAGACCTATATCCAGGGTAAAATTCCTGTCCATGCCCTTCGCTGCGCCTGTATAACCGTACGAAAAGGAGAACTCCTTGCCATAATGGGACCCTCGGGCTCAGGAAAATCAACTCTTCTGGCTCTCATAGGCACGCTTGAAAAAGCCACGGACGGAAAAATCATCCTTGACGGGACAGACCTTACTTCAGTTCCGGAAAAACTGCTTCCCGGCGTAAGAAGAGAGAAAATAGGTTTTATTTTCCAGCACTACAACCTGATTCCGACCCTTTCAGCCCTTGAAAACGTGGAACTTGCCATGCGCTTTTCCAGAGTGCCAAAAAAAGAGAGGGAGGAAAGAGCAAAAGCCCTGCTTGAGGACCTGGGCCTGGGAGACCGCCTCAATCATAGACCCTCGGAGCTGTCCGGAGGAGAGCAGCAGCGGGTGTCTATTGCCAGGGCACTTGCGAACAGGCCTGCCCTGATTCTTGCAGATGAGCCAACCGGGGAGGTGGACAGTAAAACCCGTGATTCCATTGTCCGTACATTCAAGGAGTTGAGCAAAAAGGGGCAGACAATTCTTGTGGTTACCCACGACCCCGAGGTTGCAAAAGAGTGTTCAAGGGTGCTCAGGATCACGGACGGGACGATTAAAGATAATTAAAGGCGATAAGGAAGAGAAAAGAAGAGAAGAGAGAAAAAGGAAAGGAAAGGAAAGGAAAGGAAAGGAAAGGAAAGAATTTAATCCTTCAAATTTCTCCAGGTTCCCAGCCCAGGTGCTCTTTTATGACAGTATATGCCATGGAGGGAGGGATAATTCCAATATCAGTTACGATCATATCAATGTATTCTGCAGGGGTAAAGTCAAAAGCCGGATTTTTGACCTGTACGTGGGAGAGGTCTGCGAGAATTGCAGGATCAACGACTTCGTCTGCAGCCCTTTCTTCGATTTCTATGGGGTTTCCTGCAATGGTGCTCGGGCTGAACTTGAAGGTCTCGGCAGCTACCATAAAACTCTTTCTGGCTTCATGGGCAGCAAGAGCAAGCTGAGAAGTCCCGATCTTGTTTACAAGAGCTCCGTTGGCTGCAATTGCATCCGCCCCAACAATAACTTTGTCAACGTCTTTCATATAGTAACGCACGGCAGAGTCCACGATAAGAGTTGTCGGGATGCCAAAACCATTCAGGTGCCGGATTGTCAATAAGCCCTGGCGCCTTGGACGGCTTTCGGCAGCGATTACCGAGATGTCCTTTCCGTCTTCAAATGCCGTGGTGATGATGGAAAGAGCAGCATGGGAGTTGCAGTGGGTCATAATAACATCTCCATCCTGAATTCTTCTTGACCCGATTTTCCCTATTTTTCCAAGCGCGCGGTCTGCTCTTTCAATAAAAAGGTTTGCATTTGTGATGATTTCCTGTCTTGCTTCTTCTACACTCCTCGAAGAATATCTCGAAGCAAGTTTTACAGCATTCGGAAGGGAAACAGCTGTGGGGCGGGTACTGATAAGAAAACTCGAAACTTCCTGAATGCTGGCACTAAACTCCTCCATTGAAGCTGCTTCCAGCCCTGCAGCATAATCCCTGATGGCTTCAGCCGCAGCTTTTGCAATCCTGCCTGCGCCCCGGATTTCCATTGTCCGGATCTTTTCTGCGGTTTCCTTAACTTTATCCATAATATAAAGGATAGTCAGAGCCCGATTTATAGCTATCTTCCGATTGCTCCCGGCCTCGGGAGATAAAGTCCCGGATTCATTTAAATTCAGATCTCAGTTAAATTCAGATCTCAGTTATTTTTTCTGATCTGTCCCTGTAGTAAGCAAAAAGGTCTTCTCCCCACTGAAGAGCAATGGGCTCGAAACACATGACATCCTTTGTATGGTCAAAAATACCGTCCGAAAAAGGAAGACTTAGAGAGAGAAACCTATCAGTAACAACATGAGAAAATTCTATTTTTTCGTCACATACATAGAAACATGCATTCTCAAAATTCAGAAATTCTCGAATTTCAGTTAGATATTCCTCTATTATTCGCTCGTAAACCGGACGGGTTACAAGAAGAGAGATATCCGCTCCTTTTTTTGCGAAAGTAAGAAAAAAAGAAGGGTAAAGGGGGTGGAAAATGGAGGCAATACCATTTATCCGTCTTGATATTGCAAGGTTTTCCACAAATTCCCTGTGAGGTTCAAAGAGGTGGGTCCTGTCAGGAGGTTCGGAGAATGTAAAGTTTTCCAGATCTCCAATTCTGTTCCTTAAAGAGAGGGGTATGCACTCAATTGCATGGTTTGCCCAGTACTCATAGCCATTACCAAAAACGTTTAATAAACTCACCATTGCCTGCATTCTCCCAGCTACCGCTATGCCAAGAGGAGACAGGATGTAAACATCTTCTATCTTGAATACCAGAGAGTCTTCCCTTAGTTTTTTTAGCTGGGGAAGTACAGCTACAGCACTGGCATTCAGACATTTATTTATTTCTCCGATCGTTTTTGGCCCCTCCTGCAAAAATAAAAGAATATCTTTCCTTTTTTCAGAGAGAAAAATTAATTCGAGAAGCTGGCTGTTCATGTTTTTGATATATACGCAAATACTTGTTAAATATCTTACGCATTTTTTAGCCGTTTTTATTCAAAAAGCATTATCAATTAGCAGGGGGGCAGGGATGTATCTGTAGAATAAAATTTTAATTAACTGTATGAGCAGAAAAGTATAAATCCAAATAAATGTTACAGAGTGAAAAATCAATAGAAATGAGGATGTAAGAAATGAATTTCAAGTCAAAAGAACTTGATTTTGAGGCCGTTAAATAATTTAATGGGAAGTAAATTTCAAGGTCGTTTAGGTTATATACATTTATAACATACGGAGGAAGTTGACGATTAAGAGTTAAGGGGTTTTTCTCTTGATCGTCGGGGTTGAATCACACAATTGGGAGCCAGATCAGAGGTGGCAAACGGCTCCCAATTCTAACGCCAATATTTTGGAAGAGTTTTAATCCATAAAAAAACTTTCTATTAGATAGTATCCGGATATTTGACTTCTCAATAATTCTTTAATTTTGATCAAATAAAGTTAATCAGTTGGGTCCGAATTGGCGAAATTATGAATTGGGAAGGGACAGATTGGAGAAATTGTAAACCGAAAAACCAGATTTGAACTTTCGGAATTGAAAAAAAAAAAAAATCAAATAGTAGAGATTCAAGTCCTGAAATAAATATTCAGGAGGAAAATAAAAGGAAAAATAAGGGACTGTTTTTAACGAGTTTGAAATTTTTGATATAAATAAAAAATTTGATCGAGACAAATATTTTGAAGGTAGCTAAAAAAAATAAGAGTCGGGGCAATTTGAATAGCAAACAATATTTCATGTCGTTTATGTTATATAATTAGAAACCATAAAAAATGATAGAGATTGAGGGTTAAAGGGTTTACTCTCAGTCTAAAGGGGTTGGATCATCAGTAGGGACCTTCGGACGGAAAATTACGGTCCCTATTATCCTAATTATAAAATAATCTGAACTTTTTTTACGAGATGAAAAAAATTATTAATTGCCGGAATAATTTACACCCCTGCTGGTTTTTCGGTGCTTTCACATTTTTGGGTTTTTTTCGGTCACTTTCACATTTTTGGGTTTTTTCGGTCACTTTCACATTTTTGGGTTTTTTGCTCTCATGCCATATTTTATTAAGAGCTGATCCCAAAACTCAAAATTGAATCTCTGAATTTCAAATTTCAAGTGACCAATCCAGTTTCCAATCATGAAAACGATTATGAAACTCTTATGGATGTGAAATATAAAACTAGTTTTGGGATGAGCACTAAAAAATATCAACCATGTAGAGGCGGACAAATTCAAGAACGGAAAACGGCAGATATATATTAAACACGAAATAAAACGGTTGCGTGGAAGCTCGGGTTCCCTGATATCTGCAGAACATTAGGGTAAAAGAGTACAGAGATGTAGAGGCACATCACAATTATACAGTTTTTTAAAAACAATTCAAGTGATTGATTTGCAATTAATACTTCAGACTTTTTTTGTAATAAGAATTAAATACAGAATTTATAAATAGTAGTCAGAGAATATGAAACGGGTTAATTAAATTAATTTGATAGATCAGGAAAAATAATTAAAGTAGGAGCTGAAAACCTGGATTTCAATGACGCTAATTTTGATACTGCTGTAAAGTTCCACGGACATGTCTGCCCCGGCCTTTCTATAGGGTACAGAGTGGCTATGCTGGCTGCAGAACGTTTCAAGGACAGGAGCAAAGATGAAGAACTTGTTGCAGTTGTGGAAAACCGATCATGTGCAGTGGACGCGATTCAGGCAATAAACGGCTGTACCTGCGGAAAAGGAAATCTCATCTTTAAAGAGCACGGAAAGCATGTATATACATTTTTCAAAAGAGGGGATAAAAAAGCCCTGAGAATTTCCCTGAAACCCGACGTACTCCCCCAGGACGAAAAGCACACTGCGCTCTTCGCAAAACTGAGAGCAGGCATTGCAAGCCCTGAAGAGGCAAAGGAGTTTAGGACTTCACACGAAGCAAAAAGCCAGAGAGTTCTGGAAATGCCAGAAGAAGAACTTTTATGGGTCCGTGAAGTGGAAATCGAGCCTCCGGAAAAAGCCATAATCTATCCTACCCTGATATGCAGCAAGTGTGGAGAAGGCTTTATGGAACCCCTGGGAAGGGTGAAAAAGGGGGAAATAGTCTGCATCTCCTGTTTTGAGGCAAAGGATGAATGAAAATACGGAGATAATCCCCAAAAAAGTCGAATTTACCCCTATAGGCTATGTTGAGAATGACTACCTTGAGCCGGAGTATAATGAAGAGATCTACCAGCAGGTTTCAAAAATCATCCTGAAGAAAGACCTGGTAGAGGGGCTTTACAGGATAGAAGACTTTGAAAAACTGTATATCCTCTTTTATTTCAGCAAATCAAAAGGATATAAACTAATCCACCGCCGCCGCTATGACGGGGAAATTTCGGGAGTTTTTGCCAGCAGGAGCCTTACCGCCCTAACGGTATAGGGCTTACAATTGTAGAGCTATTAAAAGTAGAAGGTAATATCCTCCATGTAAAAGGCCTTGATGCAATCAACGGGACACCTGTGCTGGATATTAAGCCCTACATAAAAGAGATTGAAGAAAAGAAAGAAGAAACAACAACTGAAAAAGAACAAAAAATCAACGCAGCTAATCAGTAAACAAGAAATAAAAAATCATCAAACTAAAGAATAAAAATTTCGAATTTATCTGAAAAAGAAAAAGGGGATTACCCTTTTTCAGATCTCATTTACATATTCTTCTTCCGCATTCCCAGGTAGATCCCACCGGCTGCTACAAGCACGAAAATGATCCCGAAAACGTCGGCACCGGAGAAAGACATGCCTCCCCCTTCCTCCTCGTTTTCAACAGACTCTTTCTTCATCTCATAGCCTTCAACATAATCAGAGTCGGGAGAAGCTCTCACCTCGGGTGCAGGTTCCGGAGAATCCACTCCGTAACCGGCATCATTCTCCGCAACAGCTGGATTGCTGGCAGGCTCTTCGGTGTTTGATATAGCAGTCTGGTTGAGTTTTTCGGCAACACTCGTCTGATGCCCTTTGCTGCTGCTGTGTTTTTCAGGTACTTCCTGTTTAAGAGATTCCTGTGTAGCCTGTTCTATTGCTTCACTGAAACCGGGCACAGAAACCAGGCCCGATACGTAGCCATTGAGGAGGGGATTTCCGCAGGTATGGTGGCAACAGGTGACCCCGTCTTCGACCACGGACTCTGCATATTCCGCGGCCAGGCTTTCAAGGGCCTCATCCGAAGCATCCCAGTTGCCCTTGCGAGCAGTCTCCAGCATCCTGGCGGTCATGGACTGGTATGCATAGGGATTATTCTGCCGAGTCCATTCGCGAAGCTCCTGGTCTGCCATATATGTCTGATACACCTGATTCCACATTTCATCGCTGATCAAATCAGGGTTTGTGGCTTCCCAGCCCCAGAGGTTCTCAATGAAGTCTGACATTTCCCTGGCTCCTGCATAGCCATTCCCCTGCATACCGTCAATCCATTTCGGGTTGAAATAACGGGAATAAGTTTCCCTTGAGAGAAACTGTCCCAGAGTTTCGACCTTCTCATCTCCTCCGGTCAGCATGTTCGTGATAAAAGAATCCGGATACTTTCCTCCCGAAACGGAGCTGACTGCGAGATTCAGGCCTCCCATGTACTGGAAGAAATCATCATTGTCCAGAGTCCCGTAGAGGTTCGTGCTCCGGCTGTGCACTGTGGCTTCAACCCCTGCGAGGTTCTTTTCGAAAAGGCCCCTCAGGTTTTCGCCCCAGACGTTTTCTCCGTAGGCGTTGCACATCTTGCTGATGTAAAGGTCTGCCAGCACATCGTTGCTCTCCCAGGTATCGCTTGCAGCGATCGCATTGGGAAGACCTGTGCCGTAGGCTCCGTCCGAAGACCCGAAAATCCTTAACAGGGCCAGGTCCAGGGCATCACTTTCATTAAGGGAACCTTCACTCATCAAAGAGGCTTTCAGAGCTTCAGCATTTTCCCGGACATAGTTGGGAGAATCTTCCTGGGCATAAGCCAGTTTTACGGCTTTGTCCAGCAGGACCACCTTGCCAGGGTACATGTCCCTGTAGAGGCCTGAGATCTGAATCACCACATCAACTCTGGGCCTTCCCAGGGTCTCCATGGGGATAGCTTCCACATCAACTACCCTGCCGCTGTTCCACACAGGCTTGACTCCGAGCAGGTAGAAAATTTCTGCCTCCATAACCCCTTCATGCCTTGTGGTTTCCCCGGCCCAGAGAATGTAAGCTACCTTTTTCGGGTATGTCCCGTGCTCGGCAACATAGGCATCAAGCATCTGGTCAGCCATCTCCTGCCCGAGAGTCCAGGCAGCTTCTGTTGGCACTATCCGCTGGTCAAAAGCATAGAAGTTTCTTCCCGAAGGCAGAGTTTCAGGGTTTCTAACAGGGTCACCTCCCAGGTTTCCGGGGATGAACCTGCCGTCCAGGGCATTGAGGACCTGCTGAATTTCCTCTTCCCCAAGAGCCAGGTTTGCAGCATATTCTTCCGCACTGGCAAGGAAGTTAGTGACGGTTTCATTACCTGTCCCGAGCACCTGCATCTGAGCATCCGTGGAATTAACCCCCCGGTTCAGGACCAGGTCCAGCAGATAGAGCTGGGCACCTTCGGTTTCATTGAATTCGTGAACAGAATCAGTAAAATCGGCACCGAGCATTGAATTTACCATACCCACAAGCTGCTCCCCTTTAGGGCTTGTGCCCAGGATATGCAGCCCGTAAGGCATTGACTGGCTCTTATAATCATCCAGCAGGGCTTCGAGCCCTTCCAGGAAAGTTGTATTAAAGTAATTCTCGTTGTTTTCAGCCTCTGTCATGTTGAATTCTTCATCCAGGTGAAGGGACCGGGTCAGGTTTAAAACCTCAGACCTATGGGCTGATTTCAAAGAGTCATCTGCCACTGCCTGTTCATAGTTCAGGATAGCTGCGCTCAGGTTTGCGTAATCCCCATAACTTCCTGCTGAAATAATCGGGGGGACAAGGTGGTCAACGATAACTGCACCTCCTCTGCGCTTTGCCTCATTGCCTTCTCCAAGCCCATCCATAACGTAAGGATAAATCACGGGCAAATTCCCGATCATAAGGGAAGGCCAGTCATACCGCGAAAGTCCGAACTGTTTGCCAGGCAGCCATTCCTGAGTCCCGTGCCTACCGAAGTGAACCAGGGCATTACTGCCGAATCCACCTTCTTTCTCGGAATGCTGGAGCCAGAGGTAGAATGCAATGTACTGGTGGTGAGGAGGCAGGTCCTTGTCGTGATAGAGAGCATTATTGTCATCAAGCCAGCCTCTTGAAGGCTGTGGAGCCAGAAGCACATTATCTCCGACCTCGATTCTGGGAATTACGAGGTATTTTCCACTTTCGTTTGCCCAGACCATGATCTTCCCTGGAGCCGGGCCCCATTGATCAATGACCTTCTGCTGCCTCTCTTGAGGGAGCTCAGAGAACCATCCCTCATAGGTGCTTTCCGGGACGAGAACTATTTTGCCTGTATCAACCAGCTTCTGAAGTTCCCCCGGAGCCCAGGTCCCTATGTTGATACCCTGAGTGAGCATCAGGTCAAGGAGTTCGGTCTCGTTAGGGACCTGGCTTTCATTCAGGTCGTATCCGTCGGCAGCCATAGCGCCAAGCATGCTGGATATACTGGGGACGACATCGAGATAGGAAGCCCCTATGTTATCCTTTCCCCCTCCGTGATTATAATAAATTATAGCAACTTTTTTATCGGATTCCGGAATTTCCCCTAAATTCACCCAGCTTTCGACGCGGTCAACGAGCCAGTCCACCTGATAGTCTATGGAAACTGACACTTCGGTCTCGGTCTCAGCGTCCAGTTCCGTTGAAGCCATTATTACCGGGTCAATCGCCCCCCAGAGTTCCTGCATATCGAGCTTCATCATCTTATCTGCAGGAAGCGGGTTGCTGCTGGCTTCATACTCGGTCCTGTTCATGTAATTGTTAACAATGCCGTTGATTACAGGCACATCAAGCCCTTCAGCATCAAACTTGTTGCCAAAGTAAGTAAACGAAATAATCGCATCCACAAGGACATCATCCCCCTGCTTGAAAAAGTCTCCAGAGGAAAGGGAATCGGACCCATAAGTGGCAATAACATTGTAGCCCCTGGCTTCCAGTTCTGAAATCAAAGCATCGATGGGCTCAATCTGGAAGGGGAAATAACTCTGGTACATGGTAATTGCAACTGTGGGCTTTGCCGGATCGTAGACGTGCCCCCCGTCGCTTCTGTTAGAGTACCAGGTAAGGTAGGTATCCAGAGAATCGGTAAAGTAACCGGCCATATTAGTGTGGTAGATCGCCCTTTCAGGAAGAGTGTGAGGGTCCTCATACAGGAGGTCAGACCTGCCGCAGCAGTCGTTGGAGATGCAGAATACAAGGTTTTTCAGGTTACTCTGGTCATAAGCTCCGTTAAGCCAGTAATTGTTCAGCTTTTCCCTGTAGCCCTCGATCTGGTCTGCAGAAAGCGGGATGCTCTCATTCAGAAGAGTGTCATCGTCAATAACCACACACCCGTTAGCAATCGCCATATCCACAGTGGGTGTGAGCTTCTGGGCCGTTGAGGGGCTGAGCATGTTGATGTAAATGATGTCCATCCCGCTCAGATCAACGTTATTTTCCATCACGTAGTCAGCCATAAAACAACTAAGGGAAAGGTTCAGGCCGCTGTTAGTGTTGACTTCCTCTGCAAGGTTCTTGAGTGGAAGTTCATGGCTCCTGTACCCTGTCACGATGGCAATATCCAGATGCTGGCCTGTGCCGGAGTTGTTAGGGGTTTCTTTTACCACTTCCCTTAACAAAAGAACGTCTGTGAAACCCAGAGATACAGGGTCGCCTCCCATCTGTTTCTGCCGGGTAAGCCCGCTGATTGCAGCACTCCCTGTCAGGTCAACCCCACTGCCAGGGAGGTCAAGAAGAGCCTGGGATTCATTTGCATCGATATCCCTGCTTGAGGTATCAAGATTTACCGAAAGATCCGTGCCCTGCACCTGTATTTGTTCATCGGCACGGCGCCATTTGTCCTCGTTGTAAAGAGCAACAAGCGTATAGTTTCCGTCGGGAATCCCGGAAAGCAGGTAGTTGCCTTCAGCATCACTGGTAGTGTTGGCAACAAGTTCATACTGGATGGCTTCACTTCCTGCCGCCGGAGAAGTAGAAAACAGCATTAAAAGGATTAAAATTATCAATCCGGAAGCTTTAATACTTTTATTTAGAGAGTTTCTTTTTTTATTCAACTGTTCTTTCATAATCCCTACTCCAGAATAATTAAACAGATTACTATGTAAAAAACTTATTAAGATCTTGATTCTGTATGCTGCTTGCAGGAAACTCCTAAATTTCAGCTTTAGATCTCCGCCGGCAGACAAGGCAAATCAGATCTACAGAGAAATAAAAGTACACCGCAAATCAACAACAAAAGTAAACTTTACTAATTAATTTAGAGGAAAACATCATTCAAATATGAGTGTTGAAAGATATTTTAGATAGCAGTCACCTCAATAAATTATTAGCTGTTCACATCTAAACACAAATATACCAGATCATTTGAACGCAAGTTTACTTTACTTACATAAAAAACTGCGATTTTGGATAATAGTTATTAGCCGTAAAGATAACAAAAATAGAGAAATTAACGATCGCCCACCGTTACATGGTTAATATTTTTGAAAATAGGATTAAATCACAAATACTTTGATCAATGCAACATCATTCGCTTTATCATGTCATTCATGTAATGCCCGATGCAGAAGAGCGGCCTTTCCCGAAAAAGAGTTGAAAAAAGGAAGAGAATAAAAAAGGAAGAGAATAAAAAAGGAAAGGAAAAGAACACAGAATGAAAAGTGCTCTCCTTCCACCGTATTTTACATATTCTTTTTACGGAACCCCAGGTAAATTCCCCCCACTGCTACAATCACGAAGAGAATCCCGAAAATATCAGATCCCGAGAAGGACATGCCTCCATTTTCGGATTCTGCGACCGGATCTTTCTGCATCTCATAGCCTTCAACATAGTCGGAGTCAGAGGCCTTTTGGACATCAGGAACAGGTTCTGGAGAATCAACGCCATACCCTGCATCTGAATCCTGAACAGTCTGATTGCTTTCCGCGGATTCGGAGTTTGCTCTGGTTGTCTGGTTGAGTTTTTCGGCAACGCTCGTCTGATGCCCTTTGCTGCTACTGCTACTGCTCGGGGTATCTTCTATTTCCGGAGTTTCGGCCTGGGTTGCTGCATTCAGTTTTTCAGCGTAGCCAGGGACAGATACCATCCCGCTTACGAATTCGTTAAGCAGAGGGTTTCCGCAGGTATGGTGGCAGCATGAAGCTCCATTTTCAGCCACCGATTCTTCATATTCTTTTGCGAGGTTCTCGATAACCTCATCCGAAGGTTTCCAGTATTCGTGTCTGACAGCTTCGAGCATTCTGGCTGTTATCGACTGGTAAGCATCGGGATTGTTCTGCTTGAACCATTCTTTCATGGATGGGTTATTAACATAGGTCTCATATGTCTGCTCCCAGACGCTGTCATCCACAAGATCAGGATCGCTGACCTCCCAGCCGAAAAGGTTGTTTACGAACTCGGACATCATCCTGCCACCTGAATACCCGGCGCCCTGCATCCCTTCGATCCACTTCTCATTGAAATACCTGGACCTCAGGTTCTTGCTAAGGTACTCCCCCATTCCTGTCATCTGAGCCCTTTCAGGATCTCTGGTATCCGAAACGTACATCTCAGGGGTTCTTCCGTCTCCCCTGACATGCCTTGTTGCCAGGTTCAGGCCACCGAAGTACTGGAAGAAGTCGTCGTTGTCAAGAGTATCGTAGAGGTTTGAAGAGTCAGAATGTACGGAGGCTTCAACGTTTTTCAGGTTGCCTTCAAGGAGTTCCCTGGATTTTATGCCCCAGAAATCTTCACCGTAGGCGTATCCCATCTTGTCCAGGTATACATTTGCAATCGTCGCTTCGTCGTCCCAGCTCCCACTTGCACTGATAGCATTTGAAACCCCTATTTCATAAGTCCCATCCATTACTGCAAAGCAGCGCATTGTGGAGAGCTTTTTTGCGGTTTCATTGTCATATCCTGCCGCAAGCAGGGAATCATATATTGCAAGGGCGCTGTCGTTTACGTAGTTGGGATAGTTTCCGGCAGGAAGTGAACTTGCAAGTTTCACGGCGCGATCTACCATTTTGATCTTATCCGGGAAAGCGTCCCTCATACCGGCAGTTGTATAGACAATGTCAATCCTCGGTCTCCCCGGTTTTGCCGGATCATAGTTAGGAAGCAGCTCCTCTTCAGGGATAGCCTCAACACCTTTTACATACCCGTACTCGTCCCAGACCGGCTGTACCCCGAGCATGTAAAGCACTTCGGCTTCCAGAGTCCCGTGGTCGCGGATAAACTCTACCCCGAACCTTGAGAATGAAACCTTTTCCGGATATTCTCCGTACTTATCGTGATAGTCCTCAAGCAGCTGGATTGCAAGGGATTTTCCGAGCTCCCAGGTTGCCTTTGAAGGATAGAGTTTTGAGTTGATACCGTAGAAGTTGCGCCCCGTAGGGACTGCATCCGGGTTCATAACAGGGTCCGTGCCTGGTCCCGGAGGGATGAAGCCCCCGTTTAAGGCTGAAAGGATTCTGTCAATCTCTACGTCACTGTCAAGAAGCCGATCTCTATACTCCAGCCCCTGTTCAAGATCAAATGTAACAGAACTGTTTGTTGCCCCGAAAACGTCAAGCTGAGCCGTTGAAACCTCCGTATTATTGGTTACGACCTCCCAGACAAGCCTGTTAACTTTAGTATCATTTGATGGAATCCCGAGAGGGTAAACGGACTCAGGATAAAAAGCAGCAGTGATATTATCCTCGAAGTCTCCTCCAAGCATGGACCTTACCATTCCGGAAAGTTCGTCTTTTTCAGGATCTGTCAGGTTTGTAGAAGGTACCCGGCCAAGGACATGCATCCCGTAAGGAATGTTTTCTCCTTCCACATCTTCGAGATATTCATGAAGGATATTTTTTACAAAATCCCCAAACTCCACTTCATTGTAATCTCGAAGAGCGGTCGCGTTCTCGATTCCGAGGTCAACGTCCAGGTTAAGTGCGATTATCTGGTCGATTATGGCTGTCTGGTACCCTGCCTTTGTCTGTGTAGAAAGCCCAGGATCATAATACTGCTCCACACTGATTGAAAGGTTGAGCAATTCTCCATAAAGCCCGCTGCGTTCAAGGGTCGGAGTCAGGTGGTCGATAATCAGGGCATTGCCCCTGTATTCGGCAGTCAGCCCTTCTCCCACGTTTGCAACTATGTAAGGATAGATGTTTGGCAGGTCCTGCAGCAGTAAAGGTGCCCAGTCGGAAGTCCGGTTCATACCGTAAGTAGAACCCGGAAGCCACTCGTGTGTACCGTGAGTCCCCATGTGAATAACTGCATCAGGCTGCCATTCGTGGTTCAGCCAGAGATAGAAAGCTATGTACTGGTGCGGAGGTGGCACAAGGCTGCTGTGGTAAAGGGTGTCGTCGTTTTGCAGGAAACCCCTGGCAGGCTGGGGCATGAGCCAGACATCTCCGAAACGTACGGAAGGGATTACAATATACTGCCCGGTCTCGTTCTCATAGATCATGAGGGTCTTATTCTGGGGAAGATCTTCAGCCCAGGGTTCTCCCCATTCTTTTATTACCTGAGACCTCAGTTCTTCAGGGATTTCCGACTCAAACCATCCTCTGTAGGTCTCCATGGGTATGAGGTGCAGTCCCCATTCAGTCCTGTTTTCTACCATTTCGTTCATGACGCCGGGAGCCCAGGAACCGGCATTGATACCCTGTGCCTGCATCATTTCCAGGAGTTCACTGCTGTTATCCGGAATTCCGGAGACTTCATACCCGCTTTCATTCATCTCATTGAGAAGGTCGAACATGCTTTGAGTAACATTGAGGTAACTTGCCCCGATGTTGTCTTTTCCTGAAGGGTAGTTGTAGTATATTACGGCAACTTTCTTGTCATTCGTGTCCTTTAATTTCAGTTCCGCCCAGTTTATCGCCCTGTTGACAATCCAATCGACCTGTGAAGGCAGGGGTTCGTAGCTGCTTTCCCCGGTTTCGGAGTCGTAGTTATCAATCCCTATTACAATGTACTCAAAAATCCCATCAATACTCGGAAGGAGGGTCTTGTACACGACCTCACTGCTGGGAATGCCCCTGTTACGGTCAGCTACATCTATAGAATTAGCAGGATTTGAAACTACCATGCCTCTTAAGACCGGGACGTCAAGGTCTTCAAGCTCCTGTACACCGGCATCAGGATCCTCGTAATTCAAACGGAAACTTTTCAGAGAAATTACGCACTGGACAAGAGGTTCTCCGTTTTCGTCAAAGTAAAACTTGTGGATATCATTGAAAGTCTCAAAACCTGCAATTACGTTGCAGCCCTTCCCTTCAAGGTCACGGATGAGAGCGTCTATGACTTCAAGGTTGTCAGCCGTATAATCAGAAGCGTGGAACCAGATCCCTATGGTGGGTTTGCTCTTATCGTAAATATGTTGTGGCCCACTTGTGCCAGTTGTATTCGAGTACCAATCAAGGTAATCGGTGGTGTTTTCAAACCAGTCAGGTTTGGATTCATTTAAGGAGGAGCGGGCATCAGGGTGATAAAGCGCTGCTTCAGGAAATTCGATCGGGTCCTGATAAACCCAGCTATCCGTAAGCTCTGGTTTGTTTCCATAAGTTTTTGCGAGATAGATAAGGAAATTTTCGGTATTTTCTCGCAAGACTCCTTTCGGACCCATGCTGTCGAAGTACTTTTCTTCAGTGGAATTGTAAGGTTTGGTCCCGGCAAGAATCTTATCATAACTTGAGGTGTTGATATGTGCCGGGTCCATCATAGAGGTAATGTCTATGAGTGCAGTCCCATTTTTATGAGCACTTTCGAGGTCATCCCCGATATCTTTGAACTGCGACCAGAGCATATAAGTAAATATTACATCCTGGTTTTCAAAAGTGGTATTAGTAAAGTCGGAATACCCCGAAATATACGTTACATTTATACTTGCATTGTATGGATTGGACTGCTCTGCTGCATTCAAAGCATTTCCATCATAACAGATAAAAGTAATATTTACCTGATTTTCATCAGCCGATACATTCTGTGCAAGCAGTAAAAGGACCACTGCACATAAAACCAGTAACCTACTTTGTGCCGTACGCATCTTATCCCCAGACAATGTATCATGAACCCGTGGAGCGCCCCGGCAGGAAAATAATCAGGGTGCCTGGCCCACGAGTCGATTTATAACTAAAGATTTGCGAATATTAGGAACCTACAGGAGAACAGTCGCCGAGTTTTTAAAGTGAACGTGGAAGTTATCGATTATGACTTTGAATCCAACCTTGGAACTTCCGAAAAAAAAACTAGGCAGCCGATTCCGAATTATATCTTCAACATTCGGAGCATTAGGGGAGAAGATACATAAAATACGGTTTTTAGCTCACGATTGTTAGCCATTAAGGTAAAATGAGGAGAAGATAGCGTTTTTACTTAATTTAGAATGGAAAACAGACCTTAATTCAAAAAGAGCCAGGAATAAGCCTAATTTAAAAGAAATAGGATTTGGAGTCAGGTAAAAAGAAAAAATACGGCGATTTTATTTTACGCCGCATTTCAAATACGAATTTAGAACTTCTTTTTCCTGAATCCTGGGTAGGCTCCAGAAATACAGAATCGTTGACAACGAGGTCAAAAACAATAGAACTGAAATCGATATCATTATAGAATATTCTTGCATATTTATCCCCATACAATGTATCATGAACCCTGGAGCACTCTGTAAGAAAAAAAATAACCAGGCCTCCGGGCTCATTAGATAAATTAATTCCAAATGTTTGCAATTCAGCCGAATTTAAAAAAATTGGATTCGGAGTCAGATAAAAAGAAAAAAATACGGCGATTTTATTTTACGCCGCGTTTCACATACGAATTTAAAACTTCTTTTTCCGGAATCCCATATAAATTCCACCGATTAAGGCTACAACAAATAAAACTTATGTAAGTCGTTGGAAAAAAATTAATCTGAAGCTGATGTACCGGTTGAAGCGGAGGAATCAGTTGAAGCAGAGGTACCATTACCCTCCGAATCTTCAGGGACGTAAATCACCCTGCCGTCAGCCAGCTTATATGCCGTCCCCAGAGCTTCCCCTGTGCCTCCACCGATGTTTTCGGTCATATTCAGGACTTCTATGGGCTTCCCCTGATCCTTGATTATTATCTTCATATCCTCAGCTCCGGGATTTTTTACAATTGTAATATCCTCATTCGAGCTCAGAAGCTCAGGAAGATGGTAAGACAT
This sequence comes from Methanosarcina sp. 1.H.A.2.2, assembly GCF_000979975.1. Taxonomy (NCBI): domain Archaea; kingdom Methanobacteriati; phylum Methanobacteriota; class Methanomicrobia; order Methanosarcinales; family Methanosarcinaceae; genus Methanosarcina; species Methanosarcina sp. 1.H.A.2.2. The sequence continues at coordinate 154,400 of NZ_JJQL01000079.1, read as the reverse complement.
TACAAGGGCTACCAGCAAAGCCACGGAAAAGACCATTGCAACGTCAAAGAGATTGGCAACCCCGGTCATGGGGTTTTGCTCATCGGAGTCATTTAAAAGCCCGGTTCGCCTGTACCTTCTGGATTTTCGCATGGTTTTCCTCCTATTAAGAAAGCAATCAATTTCCGCTTTTCTCCTCGAGTATATCCAGAATATAATCGATGTCCGACATATCCTCCCAGTACCAGCGCCTCCTGACCTGGGTAAGCACATAGGCTATTCCGGCAGAAAAGAGCCCTACGACGGTAGTTGCAAAGGCAATCATCAGGTTTTGTGCCAGGGTTTCGAGGTCTCCTTGCGAAAGCCCTATCAGGGCAGGTCCCAGCGGAATAAGCGTTCCCATAAGTCCGAGCATAGGGGCAACCGTTGAACTGATCTTCGTGTTTTCAAGGCGTTTTGCCATTTTAATCTCGTATTCCTCAGAGAGCTTCTCGATTGCAGGAAAATTCCGCTCTTCGAGGTATTTTGCAGCCTCTCTTGCAAAGGACGTGACCATGTAATTTTGTTTTAGACCCTCAAGAGCCCTTGATGCTTCCGAAAAAGCCGAATTCGGAAGACTGTCCCGGATTTTTTTGCAACCAATTTCCAGGTTGCTACGGTCCCTGTTCCTTTTCGAATATTCAGAAAGGAATTCTCCTAATTGGATAAGTGAAACAAAGACAAGAAGAGTCAGAAGTATCATTACCGGATACAGCAGAGCCGATGAAAATACGTACATCGTCTGTGATAACAAATCCATATTGCTCATTGGTTAGACCTCACATGGCCGAGGAAAAAACCTGCAAGGACTAAGACCCCGAAAGCCAGAAGGGGAACAATGCCTGATTCTCCCGGAGCCATAGGAGCCAGTTGCATCTGTTTTGTTTTCATATATGCAGGGATAAGCAGAGCCCCTAAAAGATAATAAATTCCGAGAAGCATCATGGCGCTTCCCATAGTTTCGGGAGTCTTTCCCAGCCGGGTCTTCCCAAACCTGAAAAGAAAAGAAGAAGCTACCACTGCAGTAAAAAAAGCAATTCCTACAAGAAGCCCTATTTTTATCCCGGAAAAGTTGAGACTTTCTGAAAGCAGCATACAGGATACCGCAAGAGCTCCCAGGCAGACCGGACAGGGCATGGATATAGCCAGGAAAGTGTGTCTGGAAACATCTTTTCCTGAATTCCACTTTTTCTGGGTGTAAATCCCGGCCCCTATAAGGAGCAGGGAGACAAGAACATGAACTCCCATACCCATTGCAGAAAGACGCTCAAAGGCATCCAGGCTTATGTGATCGGCAACGCTTCCGAATAAAAGGGCAAGAAAAAAGTAACTGCCAGCAATTGTAAGAATTTCTCTCTTAGTGATATTTGAAAATCCACAACCTAATCCAGTTTTAATCCCGAAGATAAGGATACCGATTAAAATTCCAATAACAGTCAACGTAGAAGAGTCCATAGTACCTTCTGAGCATCTATAGTAGAATTAAATAAAAACTGGTTTTTGGGTAATGTTCGTTATCCTTTGGGGTAACAAGTGCCGATTGATAACATTTTTTGAACTAAAGATTAAATTTCAGGCACCCCGTCGCGAGAGCGGACGATAAAGAATTAAAAAAGTGAAGTAATCGCTATGAAAGTGAGTTAATATAAAATCCATTAAAAATAAGATTGCGCAGAGTGAATAACAAATAAAAAGCAAAATTTAACAAAAATTATGCAATAATTCACTCTGTTAACAGAGATATTTTTTTAAATGGTGAAAAGTAAGGAACAGTAAATAAAGTAAATTTGTTATAAAAATGGATGAAAAAAGCAATTAAAAGATGTGATAATATACATTACTTGTTTTAGAGGAGGCAATAATTATAAGTAAGGGAGGTAAAATACAGGACCATCATGGTAGTAAGAATTAGAGGGATTCAGGAATGAACGGCAGCGGAGAAAACCTACTCAAAGCGATCTCAAGCGACACCCGTCTTTCTATTCTCGAGCTTCTGAGTGAAGGGGATAAGCATATCTCCGGCCTTGCGAGGGAAATAGGGATTTCCGTGCCCGTAGCTGCAAAACATGTAAAAATCCTGGAAAAAGCCGAACTTATAGAAAGAAAAAAGTTCGGGAATACTCATATGATAAGCATAAAACTGAACAATGTATATTCTTTCCTGGACCGCTTTGCAGAAAACAGGAAGCTTGAGGTAGAGGAAGGTACGAGTCTGCTTGAAGCTTTGAAAAACGTAGCCGCTGTCGAAGTAAGGGAAATGGGAGACAGGATAAAAGTTGTCTCTACGGACGGGGAAGAGGGTTTTTATGTATATGAGGTGGACGGCAAATTCTCGGATAAAACTGTAGACGAATATAAGTTTTACGAAGATGCCATCGTCGAGTGGAAGAAGCTAATTCCGGTCACGAAAAAAAGGCTGCTTGTGAATATAAGGAGATGAAGCAGCCAGAGCAGCTTTTATTAAAAATCTCCATGAAAATAGCCTCTGTGAAAGTAACTTATACTACCATTCAGAGAATCCTGATCAAGCCAACTACTCGCTAGATCTAAAGATTTAACGGGTTTCCTGCTGAGGGTTGAGAAAAAGAAGCGTAAACCCCCTGGGTTTTAACAAGGGGGCAGTTCACGAATTTCCGAAAAATTCAGCATTCCGGAAGAGCAGGATTCACTCCTTTAACTTTGCCAGAACTCCAAGGTGGTCTTCATGGTAAGGCATAAGATCCCTGGCCATCAGGATTTCGAATCTGGGTTCGAAAGCCTGCTCAAGCTTTTTTACTTCTTCCGTGAAGACTTCCTTCGGGTTTGCCGCAGTGTCGATGCTGCGAGCCTTAATAGAAAGCAGGAGATGCCCGCCTTCATTCAAAAAGCGTGCAGCATTTCTTGCAGCGATTTCGGCCTGATTGGGCTGGGCAACATCCTGAAAGATCAGGTCTACAGGCTCAACAAGATGGGCGTAACTGTCCGGTTTTCCCGCATCAGCAAGGAGAGGGAAAATGTTTTTGCGCCGGGAAGCAAGCCCTATGAAGTCGCGCATGCTTCTTGGAGCAAATTCAACAGCGTATACTGCCCCTTCAGAGACGATATCAGAGACGTGGCTGACCGTTGTACCTGAAGCTGCCCCCAGGTAGAGCACCTTTGAATCCTCCTTAAGGGGGATATTGAACTTCTTGAGGACCATGGCTCCAAGCTTACTCCGGCGAGGGTCCCAAGTACGGTACTCGACCCCTTCAACCGGAATTAGCTTTTCTCCGTAAACAGTCTTTCCCGGGTCCAGGTTCTTTGTGGCAAGCTGCTTTTTGCCCTTCGTAACCTCAAAAATCCCATCGGAAAGCTTCCTTACGTCAGTCATTTACTTCCTCCTCTTTTTCTTTGGTTTTGCCCCACTTTCCGGCCTTTTTTGCGGAGGCCTGGGGTTTAAAGCCCGTATTTTCTGGATTTTTTCTTCCAGTTTCTCTGGCAGAGAAGGATCTATTTTCCCGGAGTAAAAGTCGATTCGAGCGGCAAGGGAAAGTTTTGCTGCAAGAGCTCTTGCGACTTTTCCCCGCACCCACCATGGAGAGGTATTGACAAGGGGATGGCTGTAGATTATCCCGTGCTTGGGGGACGGAGCCCTTTCCCGGAGGTGTTTGAAGAGGGCCTTGCTGGCGCCGATAACCTGAATAGTACTGGACGGAAAAGCAGCAAGTTTTTCAAGGCTGCCTGCAATGCTTATGAGCCTTGCCCCGAGCATGGGCCCCGCTGTTATGGTCAGGTTAGGTGCAAGGATTTCCATACTGCTCTCGATGTAAGCTTCGATCTGCTTCCGCCGTTCATAGAGACTGCATACGTTCTCTGCAAAACCTTTAAGGAGCACTTCGTCTGCAGCTTCGAGTTTTGCACCCATGGAATCCCTGGCTTTTAAGTAAAGAGGATCATCGGGAGCAACATTTTCACGGGAGCCGTATTTTACAATAAAAAGCGCAAGAGCTTCCCCATTGAGCCCGCTTTCGGGGAAATAGCCCCCGTACCACTCAAAAAGCCTTTCCGAAAGGGAGTTGGTGGTTTCATTGATGTCATCCAGGGCTTCTACTGCCTGAACTATGCGCTGGTCAGGGGTAAGAGCTTCTGAGACCTGGTGTTTTGCAGCTTCCAGCGTGACTTCATGTAAAAGGGAATAATATTCAGAAAGGGAATCTACAAACTTGCACTCGATAGCTGCAGCTTTCAGGTCAAAACCTTCGGGAGGAAGATTCTGCCTGCTGTCCCTCAAAGAGAGGGAACGGAGTGCAAGCTCTCTTATATCTTTTGGAAAAGAGTCGGAGGCAAGGACTTCTCCTTTGCTGCCTATCTCAAGGACTCCAAACCAGGTGTTGATTTTCAATTGGAGCCTCCGAAGATATCTGCGCCCCGATTCTTTGCCTTTGTAAGCAGTACTTCTCCACCAAGTGATTCATCCAGCATACTCTGGACTTCTTTCTGGAGTTTTTTGCCTTCTCCCGGACTTCCGACAATCCCGTAGACTACTGGCCCGAAAGAACTGACTCCTGAACCACTGGCTCCGTTGTCCTGCATATATTTCATGGCATCGAGTACAGGTCGGGGCTGAAGTTCAACTTCCCGCTTTTTAAAGCCCACAGTCTGGAAATGGTTGACTGCCCTGCCGAAACTTTCCAGATCTTCTTCGATTAGCGCAGGGAGCATCTGCATGAGAATTACATGAGAGAGTTCCTGGACTTCCTTAAGAGGGATGGGACAGACTTTTTTGAAAATATCGACTTCTTCTGCGTCATGGACACCTTTGGTATTGGGAATTGCAAGGACAATATGCCAATCAGGAAAGTCCCTCCTGAAAAGCACGGGCCCTGGAGGCATACGGCTGGCCGCGGAAGGAGAAAATGCACCTTTATCCCTGAATTTGTGCCCCCCATCCAGGATGAAACCTCCACTTTCGAAAGCAGCAACCCCGATTCCGGAAGTCCCGCCTCTACCGACAGCAACTGCGAGTTCCCGGACACTTTTTCCAAGCCCGTAAATTTCATTTACAGCTGCTGCGGCAGAAAGTGCAGCCTGGGTTCCGGAGCCAAGCCCTACATGGTCAGAAAGATCCCTATTAATATGAATCCTGATGCCTTTCCCTTCAGGAAGCACAGCTTTTGCTGCTTTTAGCATCCTGCCTGCGAGAAGAGAATCCCCCACCACTTCGACAACATCCGCTTCAGCTGCCGAAATTTCCAGGCTTGGTGACTCGAGAGTAATTCCTACCCCCCCATCGACCCTGCCGATCTCTGCATTGAGATCAATAAGGGTAAGATGCAGTCTGGATGGTGACATTACATTAATCATATTCATCTGTATCCTCATTGCTTATTCATAAAGCTTAGGAGTTAACCTTCGAACTACTCCGAAGTTTTTCCTTAACAATCAAATAAGTAAAAGATAAAGTTTTCCCGTTAAATATAAATTTAAGGAATGGAAAAATCAGTGAATATATTTTTATACGGATCTCCGCACTCCCCCGAAAATCCAGCAGTGACTCCATAAACACAGGACATACAGAAAAACTACAGCTCCGGCAGCGGCTGTAAACTGTTCCAAGAAGAGTATGTATAATCCCACAAAGCATCCCTGTATCTGCGGGGTCGGAAAGACCGAAAGTAAGGTCAGCTTTCAGGTTTTTGATTTTTATTGCGTTAAACATATCGGAAAACAGACGTAACAGAGGTTTTCGAAGGGCTTTGTAAGCTTCCAGACCCCAGTGAAGTTTTTCCCGGGTGGTCATTCCTTTCTTTGCCTCTACCTCACCTTCCGTACCAGCTCTTTTTTTCCTTCTTATCCGGGCAAATATCCCTCTTTTCTCTTTGCCCTCAGTTTTTTCTTTAATCGGAATTTTCTCTTTGCCCTCAGCCCATTCTTCAACCGTAATTTTCTCTTTGCCTTCAGCCTGTTCTTTAATTTCAATTTTCTCTTTACCCTCAATAATTACTGTTTCCTCTTCAGGTTTCTTTTCTCCAGGCTCCCTATCTTTTTCCATCTGCATTTTGAGTTCTGCTTTTAGATTGTCTTCTTTTCTGCTTTCAGCTTGTTCAGGCCTTTTTTTAACCTGTGGAGTTCCGGTTTCCACTCCAATTCCTTTTTTCATTTCCTCTTCAGCCGGCTCTTCAGGAAGGAATTTTTTTTCCTTAGGCTCTTTGATTGAAAAAGTATGGGAAAAAAACAGCCATTTTACAGTAAATATTCCTCCCAGCTCTTTCTTTTCTTCCATACTCAGAACCTTGAGCTTGAAAGTGAGGCCTATCGCTGTAAAAAGTATGAATAAAACGAGCAGAAAAATCAGAAGGAAGAGGTAGATAACAAGCATGCTAAACAAGTTGAGGGAAAAAGATAGTCCTGACTATCTTAAATACCCTGACCTTTAGTTCCGGTTCATGGAAAATCCCATAAAAAGGTTTAACCCGGAGGGATTTACTGGGAACTGCCCTCTTTCTCTTCGGGTTCCATATGCTCTTTAACTTCCGTTTTGCCGACTTCCGGACTCTCTTCTTTTTTATGTTTGCCGGTCATGCCTTTGAACTTATCCAAAATTTCAGGCACGACTTCCTGAAGCGAACTGAGGAGTGACCCTACATCGTTTTTCTCAGAAATCCGGAAGATTTTTGCCTCATCTTCGGAGAGCATAATAAAAGCAACAGGCTCGATCTTCGCACCTGCGCCTCCGCCTCCTCCGTACCCTGATTCGTTATCTTTTTTGCCTTCCCCGCCTCCAGCTCCGAACCCCATGGTAAGTTTGGAAACAGGAATGATTGTTTTTCCGGCAGCTGTAATAGGATCTCCGACGACAGTTTTAGTAGTTGCAATTTTTTCAAGTTCGCCTGCAATTTCTTTAATGGTATCTTCTACGCCCATATTTTTATCCCCCGGTGTGTATTGTATGATTTGTTTAGATGGATAATAAATGTTGTCTATCTTCTTTTAGATTTCCAGCCTACTTTCATTAAATATTGACTTCATCATATTTGAGTTAATCCTGTATTCACAGTTTCAAGCGTAATTCGCGGCTCAAAATGCAATTTTTCGAGCGAGAATACAGTTCCTTTTTTATGGCCCCTCAGAGTCTATGTCATTCTCATCCTCTTATTTCAAGTTAATATCCGGATTACTATTTAATCTCCTGACGACTTTCGAAATGAGGGATTACTTATGAAATTATATTAGAATTTTTAGTAAGAAACATCGACAGTAAGAAAAAATAGAGAAAACTATTGATATAATATAAGAAAAATTAGTTAATATTATATAACAGTACTAATTCTGTAAAACTAATACATATTAAAAATCAAAAGTAAGACGGAAAGCTTTGTTTATATACTATAAAAACAACGCCACCGCCAGACAGGAGCATATTACAATAATCAGAATTGAGAATTCGTAATATAAATTAAAATGAAACGCAAAAATATATTTTGAGGGGTTTATTGTGTGGAAAACAAAAAGAAATGGTATCCTTTTATTTGTAGTAGTCCTTGCACTTTATCTGTCTGCAGGAGGAAGCGCATCAGCTGCAACAATTTATGTGGACGATGACGGATCCGCAGACTATGAGACAATACAGGCTGCACTAAACGACGCAGTTGACGGAGACACTATAATAGTAAATCCAGGAACTTATCCGGATGAACTAATAAAAGTAAACACATCTGTAACAATAAAAGGAGCTTCGGGATATCCCTCGGTTGGCGGCTTTGATATATACAGGCAGTCACGTATAGAAGGACTGACGATCACGAAGGGAGTAGGCTTTGACCAGGGTGGCATAGAGTGCACAATAAGGAATAACAGATTTGAAGGCTGTGGGGTAAGTATAGGTAACAGCTACCTGTATGGAAATCAGACGATAATGAATAACCTCTTTACAGGGAGCTCGGTAGGAGTGCACACTTATGACAGCTGGAATAATAAAATTACAGGAAATACATTTCAAAAATGTGATGCGGGTATCGAGTTTACGTGGGGTGGCGGCGGCCACGTAGTCACAGAGAATACATTCAAAAACTGTGGTATCGGGATCCACATAATCGACGAACAGGCAACTATTTACAACAACTATTTCTCAAATAACGTGAACCTGCAGGTAGACGAATTATATGACAGTAGTGGCCCCCAATTAAACACTAAAAAAACCACAGGTGAAAACATCATAGATGGTCCTTATATAGCTGGGAACTACTGGGCAACACCTGCTGGAGATGGTTTCTCTCAGACCCACCCGGACACTAACGGCGATGGGATAGCTGAAGAAGCATATCAGATAGCAGATGGTGTTATTGACTACCTTCCCCTGGTAACCCCAGGGACCAGGCCTGACCCTGTCCTCCCGGCCGCAAATTTCAAGGCAAATACGACCAGCGGAAATGCCCCTCTTTCTGTCCTCTTTACTGACCGGTCACAAAATGCAACATCGAGGAGCTGGGATGTTAACAATGACGGAACCGAGGACTCAAAAGAAGCAAGCTTTGTTTATGAGTATACTAGCACAGGGACTTATACCGCTAAGCTGACAGTAAGCAATCAGAACGGCGCAGTTTCAAAAACTGCTTCAATAACTGTACTGGAAAAGAGCGGCTCCAGTGGGAGTAACAACTCTGAGGGAATTAACAGTTCCAGTGGGAGTAACAGCCCTGAGGGAATTAACAGTTCCAGTGGGAGTAACAGCCCTGAGGGAATTAACAGTTCCAGTGGGAGTAACAACCCTGAGGGAATTAACAGTTCAAGTGGGAGTAACAGCCCTGAGGGAATTAACAGTTCCAGTGGGAATAACAGCCCCGATGGGATTTACAGCTCCAGCGGGAGTAGCAGCTCCAGTAGAGGAAGTAGCAGCGGCAGCGGAGGTTCCCCTGAACCTGCAAGAAACGTTGAAACCAAAGAACTTTCACAGGTATTCATTACAAACGGAAAAGCTGTAAAATTTGATTTCACGAAGGATGCAACCTGTGTTGTTTATGTGAGCTTCGATGCAAAAAAGACAGCTGGAAAAACCACAACGATTGTTGAGGAGCTGAAAGGAAAATCTGTCCTGGTTTCCGAACTGCCTGTCGGCGAGGTCTACAGGTCCTTTAATGTCTGGGTAGGAAACAGCGGATTTGCAACCTCAAACAACATCGAAAACCCGGTCATCTGTTTTAAGGTAGAAAAATCCTGGATACAGGATAAAAAGATCGATAAGGATTCGATCATACTCAACAGGTACAACAACAAAAAGTGGGAACGTCTGCCAGTCAGTCTGTTGAAGGAAGACGACAAATTCCTGTACTTCACAGCCGAAACTCCGGCATTTTCTTCGTTCGTAATAACAGGTAAGACAAAAAGCCTCTCCGAAGAAGACTCAACAGAAACGGAGCCTGAGAAGGAAACTCGCGCCGCAGAAGAAGATATGAAAAGTATAGGGGAAGAAGTTGAACAGAACTCCGGGCAGGGAGAAGACACAAAGGCCCCCGGATTCGAAATTGGATATGGGATAATATGCATGTCCGCTATTTTCCTACATAAAAGGAAGCAAAAAAGCTAAAGAATACAAAAGAAAGGCAGTCAAATCAAAAGTTAAGTATCAGGTTTTGATACGGAAAAATGATTGATGAAGGTTTTCATTCCTTCATCTTGTTTTTCTACATTTTCAGTTTCTGCCAATCTTTTATCCTCATTTTATCTAATCCTCATTTTATCTGATCCTCATTTTATCTCGAAAATCTTTTATTCGGATTTCTCAAGACTTCGACCTCTTCTGAGGTTGTAAAGGAAGCTGCTTAATTGAGTAAAATAGACTGACTATAGTCTTACAATTTGAATATTCTTTGCTCTTCTGTAAACATTCTTTTTTATATCTATTTAAAAGTATTAATCCAAATCAGTATATTTATATTGTTTCACGTGTTTTCCAATTTAATAAAAATGTTTAATATAAAGAATCCGGTGTGTACATAATTAATTCAGTTACAAAATATTTATTGTTAAATTTGTACATTGATAAATTTTTAAGGATATTTAAGTTAATTGTTGATAGATGGAATTTCATCCATATTTCACCCCTAACTTTCTTGAATGGACGGAGGAATTCGAAATTCGAAATAAATTAACCGTTTTACTAATTGCTTTTCTAATTTTGATACAATGTGTTGGAATCGGAACTGCAGCTGAGATAATTATCCAGTCAGGCGATTCAATACAGGTTGCCGTAAACAATGCAAGTTCAGGTGATATAATCACCATAAAACCCGGAACCTATACTGAAAATATCAAAATATCTACAGGTGGCCTCACTATCAGGTCTGAGTCCGGAAACCCTGATAATACAATAATTAAAGCTAAAAGTTCAACAGTAAATGTAATTTCCGTACAGGCAGATAATGTAAAAATTAGCGGAATTCAAGCTATTAGAGCTAGCGGATCCAGCTACTCAGGAATCCATCTTAAAGGATGTAAGAACTGTATAATTGAGAACAACAAGCTCATGAGCAACGGGCGTGGGATTTATCTAGAGAGTTCTAAAGGATGCACCATCTCGAGAAATACAGTTACAAATAACGGGGTGTATGGAATTGTATTTGGGAGCTCCAGCGGCAATACCATTTCCGGAAATACGGTGTCTAACGACATCCGCGGCATCCATGTTGGTTCCTCTGATGGCAATACCCTTTCAGGCAACACTGTTACTTCGAACAGTGATTACGGCATGTATGTTTGCGGCCTGAGCGACAATAACCGCATTTATAACAACTACTTCAATAACACCATTATGACCATTAAAAGCGGGACTGGAAACTCTTATAATACCGCGAAAACCGCAGGCAAAAATATCATTGATGGACCTTATATAGGCGGGAACTACTGGGGAAAACCTGATGGAACGGGCTTTTCCGATACCGCGGTGGATAAAGATGGAGATGGAATTTCCGATTCCGCGTACAGTATACCGGGCAGCATATATTCAGATGACCTGCCTCTTACACATGCTTCTAACTTGCCTGAGCCTGTACCCCCTGTTGCAGACTTCAGCAGCAATGTTAACTCTGGGAATGCACCGCTAAATGTCTTATTTACTGACAAAAGCACAGGAACTCCCACAGCATGGAGCTGGAATTTCGGAGACGGAACTAATTCAGCAGACCAGAACCCTGTACACACATACTCCTCAGCAGGAACTTACACGGTAACACTTACAGTAAGCAATTCAAACGGTCAGACTTCAAAAACCGGTGTAATAACTGTTATTCAAAACTCTGAGCCTGTACCCGAGCCTGTAATCCCTATTGCAGACTTCAGCAGCGATGTTACTTCAGGGAATGCACCGCTAAATGTCTTATTTACTGACAAAAGCACAGGAACTCCCACAGCATGGAGCTGGAATTTCGGAGACGGAACTAATTCAGCAGACAAGAACCCTGTACACACATACTCCTCAGCAGGAACTTACACGGTAACGCTTACAGTAAGCAATTCAAACGGTCAGACTTCAAAAACCGGTGCAATAACTGTTCTTCAAAACTCTGAACCTGTACCTGAACCAGTACTTCCTGTTGCAGATTTCGGCACCAATGCTATTCAGGGCCCTGCTCCTCTTACTGTCCAGTTTACCGATCTTTCACAAAATACAGTTTCGTGGAACTGGGATTTTGACAACAACGGACAGCCTGACTCCACCGACCAGAGTCCGGTTTATGTGTATGAAGTTCCGGGAGACTATACCGTTACCCTGACGGTAAGCAACGAAAACGGTGCAGCTTCAAAAACTATCGAAATAAAAGTGCTGGAGGCAGAAGAGGATAAAGGTCTTCCTGTTGCAGACTTCAGTGCGAATGTTACGAGCGGCTATGCTCCCCTTGAGGTCCTCTTTACAGACCTCTCACAAAAAGCAACTGAGATCGGGTGGGATTTTAACAATGATGGAGTGGCTGACGTGAGCTCCAGTACCATAGTTTATGTGTACACAGCCCCGGGAACCTATACCGTAAATCTGCTCGCAACCAATGAAAATGGCACGGTTTCAAAAACTCTCGAAATAGAGGTGCTGAAAGAGAGCAGTTCCGGAGGAAGCAGCCACAGCAACGGAGGAAGCAGCGGTGGTGGCGGTGGTTCCCCTGAACCTGCAAGAAACGTTGAAACCAAAGAGCTTTCACAGGTTTACATAACAAATGACAAGGCCGTAAAGTTTGATTTCACAAAGAACGCAACCTGTGTTGTATATGTGAGCTTTGATGCAAAAAAGACAGCTGGCAAGACCACAACGATTACCGAGGAATTAAAAAATAAGTCTGCACTTGTTTCCAAACTGCCTGAAGGAGAGGTCTACAAGTCCTTTAACGTCTGGGTAGGAAACAGCGGGTATGCAACCTCAAAGAATATAGAAAACCCTGTCATCTGTTTCAAGGTTGAAAAGACCTGGATGGAGGATAAAAGGATAGATAAGGCTTCAATTGCCCTGAACAGGTACGAAGACAAAGCCTGGGTGCAGCTGCCAGTTACCCTCTCAGGGGAAGACGAGAAATTCCTGTACTTCACTGCCGAGGTCCCGGGCTTCTCTTCCTTTGCAATAACAGGTAAGGCAAAAAGCCTCTCAGAAGAAGCTACAGCAGAAACAGAGCCTGGACAGGAAATTCGCTCCATTGAGAGAGAAGATATGAAAAGTATAGGAGAGGAAGTTGAACAGAGCTCTCCACAGGGAGAAGATACAAAGGCTCCAGGATTTGAAATCGTCTACGGGATAGCCTGCGTGCTTGCAGTTTTCCTGTATAAAAGAAAGTAAAAAAGCTAAAAGAATACAAAAGAAAGGAAATCAAATCAAATCAAATAAAATCAAATCAAATCAAATCAAATAAAATCAAATCAAATCAAATCAAATAAAATCAAATCAAATCAAATCAAATCAAAGCTAAATGTCAAGCTTTGATACAGAAAAGCGATTGATGAGGGGTTTATCCCTTCATCTCATTTTCTACAAATCTTATTTTCTACAAACCTCATATTCTACAAATCCCATTATCTACAAATCCCATTATCTACAAATCCCATTATCTACAAATCTTATTTTTTACATATTCAGTTTTCTCAGCATTTTAACTTGATTTCTTAATTTCTGAATCCATATAGTTTCTTAATCCAGATAGATACATAGAGCCCCGGTTTCCTCATAAATAATAATTTTTGAATAGCAACCCATCAAGAGCATATTATTGCCTGTTTTGAAAGAGACGGACTACTAATAATAAAAAAGAGAAGGATGTAATAAGGATAGCTGTTTAACGAAGTTAAAATACTAATTCTTGCCTTACAACTGAACTATTACTTTACTGAGCAGCATGCTGTTTTATATTTTTATATAAGTATTAGATTAAATCAGTATATTTATATTTATTTATATACATTCCCGCGTAGTTAAATTGATTGACACAGGGATTTTACTCTGGATTTTAGACAAATTCAGCGCAAACGCAGAGCTTTACATTTGTACATTCATTGGACATTGAGTGCATGTTTTCATGAATTACTAATAATACAATTTTCGCCCCTGATACAGATTTCACCCCTAACTTTCTTGAATGGATGGAGGAATTGGAAATTAGAAATAAATTAATCACATTATTAGGAATTTTTATCATATTCTCATTAATTTCAGGTATTGGAGCAGCGGCAGAGATAATTGTCCAGCCAGGAAGTTCAATACAGACTGCCGTAAACAATGCAGCTTCAGGTGATGTAATTACCATAAAACCCGGGACCTATACCGAAAATATAAAAATATCTACAGGTGGTCTCACTATCAGGTCTGAGTCCGGAAACCCTGATAATACAATAATTAAAGCTAAAAGTTCAACTATAAATGTACTTTCCGTACAGGCAGATAATGTAAAAATTAGCGGGATTAAAGCTATTGGAGCAAGCGGGTCCAGCTATTCAGGAATCTATCTGTCCGGATGCAATAACTGTATAATTGAGAATAACAAGCTCATGAGCAACGGGCGTGGAATTTATCTCGTGAGTTCTAAAGGATGCTCCGTCTCGAAAAATACAGTTACAAATAACGGGGTGTATGGAATTGTGCTTGGGAGCTCCAGCGGCAATACCATTTCCGGAAATACGGCTTCTAACGACGCCCGCGGCATCCATGTTGGTTCCTCTGACGGCAATACCCTTTCAGGCAACACTGTTACTTCGAACAGTGCTTACGGCATGTATGTTTGCGGTCTGAGCGATAGAAACCTCATTTATAACAACTACTTCAATAACACCGATATGATCATTAAAAGCGGAACCGGAAACTCTTATAATACCGCAAAAACCGCAGGCAAAAACATTATCCATGGAAGCTATATTGGAGGAAACTTCTGGGGAAAACCCGATGGTTCAGGCTTTTCCAATACCGCAGTGGATGCGGATGGAGATGGAATTTCCGATTCCGCGTACAGTATACCAAACAGCATATACTCAGATTACCTGCCTCTTGTAACCCCTTCCAACCCTGCAGCCCCTGATGCGGACTTCAGCAGCAATGTTACCTCAGGAAACGCGCCGTTGAATGTTTTATTTACTGATGCAAGCACAGGAACGTCCACTGCATGGAACTGGAGTTTTGGAGACGGGACATATTCAACCCAGAAAAATCCAGTTCATACCTATTCAGCAGCCGGAAGTTACACAGTAACACTTACAGCAAGCAATGCGGCTGGAAACGACACGAAAACAAAAGCGGATTATATAAAAGTAACAGCCCCGCAAAAACCAGTCGTAAATTACTGGGGCTCTCCGAGATCAGGAGATGCGCCGCTGACTGTAACCTTTAAGGACATTACTACAGGATCCCCCACAGCATGGAACTGGGATTTCGGAGACGGGACCAATTCAACGGAACAGAACCCAAAACACACATATTCAGCAGCAGGCCGTTACACGATAAAGCTGACAGCAACCAATGCAGCCGGCGGTAATACGCTAACAAAGTACTATTACATAACAGTGACAGGAACAGCTGCACAAACTCCTATTGCAAGCTTCAACAGCAATGTTACTTCAGGAAACGCGCCACTTAATGTCCTATTTACGGACACAAGTACAGGAACTCCCACAGCATGGAAGTGGAATTTCGGAGATGGGACTAATTCAGCAGTCCAGAACCCCGTACACACATACTCTGCAGCCGGAAATTATCCAGTTGAACTTACAGTAACCAATGCAGCAGGCAGCAACACGGTGACAAAATCCAATTATATAAGTGTAGGGACCGCAGCGGCGCAAACGCCAGTTGCTGCGTTTTCGGTATCCCCTACTTCCGGAAATGCACCTCTGGATGTGACCTTTACTGACAGCAGTACAGGAACTCCCACAGCATGGAGCTGGAATTTCGGAGACGGGACTACTTCAACAGATCAGAACCCAAAACACACATATTCAACAGCAGGAACCTACACAGTAACGCTTACAGTAACTAATGCTGCAGGCAGCAATACGGCAACAAAGTCCAGTTATATAACTGCAGGGACAACGGAACAGAAGCCAGTCGTAAACTTCTGGGGTTCTCCGCGATCAGGAGATGCACCGCTGAGTGTGGCCTTTAAGGACATTACCACAGGATCGCCTACTGCGTGGAACTGGGATTTCGGAGACGGAACTAATTCAACGGAACAGAACCCGAAACACACATATTCAGCAGCAGGACGCTACACGATTAAACTGACGGCAACCAATGC
Organism: Methanosarcina sp. 1.H.A.2.2; assembly: GCF_000979975.1. Taxonomy (NCBI): domain Archaea; kingdom Methanobacteriati; phylum Methanobacteriota; class Methanomicrobia; order Methanosarcinales; family Methanosarcinaceae; genus Methanosarcina; species Methanosarcina sp. 1.H.A.2.2. Next base: position 138,672 of record NZ_JJQL01000079.1, on the reverse strand, counting down.
GGCAGGCAGTAATACGCTAACAAAGTATTATTACACAACAGTGACAGGAACAGCTGCACAAACTCCTGTTGCTGCGTTTTCGGCATCTCCGACTTCCGGAAATGCACCTCTGGATGTGACCTTTACTGACACAAGCACAGGAACTCCCACAGCATGGAGCTGGAATTTCGGAGACGGAACCAGTTCAACTCAGAAGAGTCCAACACATACATATTCGACAGCAGGAACCTACACAGTAACGCTTACGGCAACTAATGCTGCAGGCAGCAATACGGTGACAAAGTCCAGTTATATAACCGCAATAACTGGAGGGACAACGGCACAAAAACCAGTCGTAAACTTCTGGGGCACCCCAAGATCAGGAAATGCGCCGCTGAATGTAGCATTTAAAGACATTACTACAGGAACACCTACTGCGTGGAACTGGGATTTCGGAGACGGAACAAGTTCAACAGACCAGAACCCAAAACACACATATTCAACAGCAGGAAATTACGTGATAAAGCTGACAGCAACCAATGCGGCAGGCAGTACTACAATGACAAAGTACAATTATATTGTAGTGACAGGAACAGCTGCACAAACACCGATTGCTGCGTTTTCGGCATCTCCAACTTCCGGAAATACACCCCTGAATGTGGCTTTCACTGACAGCAGTACAGGTACACCCACAGCATGGAGCTGGAATTTCGGAGACGGAACAAGTTCGACTCAGAAGAGCCCAACACATACATATTCAACAGCAGGAACCTACACCGTAACGCTTACAGTAACTAATGCTGCAGGAAGCAATACGGCAACAAAGTCCAGTTATATAACTGCAGGGACAACCGGTACAGGAACAACGGCACAAAAACCAGTAATAAACTGCTGGGGCTCTCCAAGAACGGGAACTGCACCCCTGACTGTGTACTTTAAGGACAGTAGCTCAGGTTCGCCTACTGCATGGAACTGGAATTTCGGAGACGGAACGTCCTCAACGCTCCAGAATCCGAAGCACATATATTCAGCAGCAGGAACTTACATGATAAAACTAACAGTAACCAATGCAGCAGGCAGCACTTCGGTAACAAAATACAACTACATAGTAGTGTCAAAGGCCTGAGAGTACTGTGAAGTCAGTTTAACAGGGAAAAGAGCGATAAAAGCAAGAGTAAGAAAATAAAAAATAAGAAAAAACAGGGATTCAACGAAAGTAAATTTAAAAGGCTGGAGTAATGGGACTATGTCCTATTCAGAGCTTTTCTGCAAGGCTCCCGAACTCCAGCCGACTTGAAGCCGGAGATTCCGGCTCCTTTTTTTCAGGGGAATAGGGCACTACATTTGCAAAAAACTCTTCTACCAGGCTTCCCACATCCCTTGGAGCTACATCGAGAAACTCTCTACTCTCTTCAGGAGGGAAGTATCCGAATACCGAAAATTTGCCCAGCTTGCGCATCTGGGAGCCCTGGTAGCGGGCATCAAGGAGGATCCTTACCCCGAAATCTCCCGGAGAGCGGACAACTCTTCCCATTGCCTGTCTTACCTTCCTGGTCGTTGGCACCTGGACTGCAAACTCCCAGCCATCGCCACAGTTGAAAACCGTATCATATGCCGACTCCACAGCTTTGATCCTGTCATTCAGAGCCGGGTATCCTACACCTACGACGATCACGGTTCTGCCACGGGAGTCTCTGAAATCAACGCCTTCGCTCAATGTTCCCCAGAGATAGGTTATGAGCAAAGCTTTTCCTCCCTGCTCCCCTATCTTGAAAAACTCCTGTCTGATCTCCTGGGCTGAGACCCCGACCTCATCAAGGAAAATAGGGATCGAAAGTTCGGGCTCAAGGAGTTTTTTATAGCGGAGGGCTTCCGCATAGCTCTGGAAATAAACGACCACATTCCCGGGCGATGCAGCAGTGGCAGCAAGAAGCGCTTCTTTCAAACTTTCCAGGGTTTCAGGGCTGTCCCTGTTTTTTGCAAAGAGGGGAGGGACTGAAACTGCAAGAGTAAGCCTTCTTTCCGGTGGAAAGGTGGTCCCATAGGTGATTTCTTCCACTTCCCGGGTAATTCCCAGTGTGGATTTTACCATCTCAAAAGGTCGAAGGGTAGCCGACATCAGCACTGCCGAATAAACGGAATCAAGCAACGGTTGGGTCACATTTTTGGGAATGCAGGTGAAAAGTTCAAGCCTGCCGACTACCCTGTCGCTTTTAAAGTCCCTGCGCATGTTCAGGATCGGATAATAGTTCTGCCTGTCCGAAAGCACAAGATAGGAAGAAAGAAAATCTGCAACATAACGGATCTGGGAACGCTTGGGAACGGAAAGAAGCCCTTTTTTGTAGTTTTCAGCATAAATTTCTTCCAGCCTGCCTCCGAACTCTCCGATTTCCCGCAGCCGGGTCAGAACCTTTTCTTCGTCTGCAAACCCTTCTATCTTTGCATCCCGCAAAAAACGAACTTTCAGGACATCGAGGCGCTCATAAGGATCGCTAATCTGAATGTCCTGCCAGTGTTTTCCAAGCCTGTTCCTCTCCCCAAACTTCAACTTTGAGTCATAAGTATCCCTGATAGAGGTCAGCAAACAGGAAAAAAGCCTTTTTGCGTAGATCCGGGAGGCATAGTCCTGGTCAAGAGGAATCCCGAGACCCTGTCCGGAGCCTCCCCCGAACATAGGAGAACTGTCAGGCTCAGGAATCTCCCCGACCTCGGAAAGGGCTTTTTCAATGGTTATTTCGGAAAGCATTACGGAGGAATGAGAACGGGCTGAAGCCTCAATGTTGTGAGCTTCATCAAAGATAAGAATGATATCTTCAGGGTCTCGCTCAAGCCATTTAAGGAGGGTCATGAAGATGTCAGCACTGAGCACATGATGGAAATTGCAGATAAGAAGTTCTGTGTTTTTGAGTTCCTTTTTAAGCAGCTCATACCCGCACATGTCCCGGTCTTCCGCATATTCCATAACTTCTTCGGGGCTTCTTACATCGGAAAAGAGCCAGGAGGAAAATTCATTTCCTTCGTACTTGAGGACCTCATAAAGCTTTGGGCAGGAGTGGTTTCTCAAAGACTGAGCCTTTTTTCGGGCTTCCTCGATTTCTTTTTCAAGCTCGTTCCTGAGGGCGTAGAGGGAAGGGTCTTTTGTCCGTTTGTGTTTTTCGGAGGCATCTTTGAGTTCTTTTTCCTTTGAAGAGACTTCTCTCTCAAACTCAAGGAGATCGTAGGTGTTTTCCCCTTTTAGCTTGCACTCCTCATAGTCGAGGTTCTCGGGACACATTGATGTCTTGCCCTTGAAAACAATTGTTTTTATGCTGTTGTCCCTGTTGATGTCCCTGGTCTCATGGATGAACTGGACCATCTGCTGGTGGACATTCGTGACTATGATTACGACCTTGTTGAGCTTCTTACCCACGTGAAGGGCAGGAGCAAGTGAACTTAGAGTCTTGCCTGTCCCGCACGCCCCCTCAAAAAGCACTATTTTCTCATGCAGGAGGGCAGAGTGAATCTTCTCCATGGCTTCTGCCTGATTTGGGTAGCAACTTTGTTTTGTAAAATATCGCATGTATCCGTTCTTTTGCATCATACGCTTAACCCTGATACCTCTCCGGTTTCCTGAACCCCGAACAGTCCATCGGAATTTATTCATTTTGAAAATTTATTAATTTATTTAGTATACTGGAGAACATACAGTTTCTCTTAGGAACATATAGTTTCTCTGAATATCTTTCTGAGAACTGTCATTAACCATTTAAGAACCGTAATTAACTATCTTCAACAACAGTAAATAAATATTTTGAAACCCGTTTTGAGAGTTATTTTTGAGGCCTATTTTCGGAGAACTATTTTTCCGAGAATCATTGAATCATTTATACTGTCCACCGGATAAACCAGATAAAAATGAATTCCTGGTACTATACCAACACAGAGGGAGAGGATTTATTTTTACTTGTTGAGTGAGGTGTTATTGCTTGACCAGTTATCCGAAGACAGACGAAAGATAGATGAAAGACAGAAGAAAGACAGCCAGATAAAGTTTTTTTCCTGCCTTATCTTCAGACTTCATGGTATAAACCATAAAGCCGATAAGACTATATTCAATTAACTGTTCTTGTAAGTTTCATACTTTAATATAAAAAACAATTAGAATTAATATGCGGAAACAGTTCAGAGGAATTAAAGGATGGATGAAAGAAGCCGGATGCTGGCAGACGAAAAAATCGGAAAACTTCTTTTTAAAATGTCAGTACCCGCAACCATAGGAATGCTGATGCAGGCCTTCTACAACCTTGTGGATACGGTATTCGTAGGCAGGGCCTATGGGGCCGAAAGCATCCAGGCAATCGGAGGAATTGCAGTTGCATTCCCAATCCAGATGATCGGAATGGCTGTAAGCCTTGCTATCGGCATCGGGGGTGCGTCCATCATATCTCGCCGCCTTGGGGAGAGAGAGCCGAAAAAAGCCGAAAAAATATTTGCAAACCTGATCTTCCTTTCCCTGTTTTCGAGCTTCCTGATAACAGGAGCAGGGCTTATCTATATCGTACCGCTCCTGAAAATTTTCGGGGCGACTGATACTATTCTCCCTTATGCACTTGAATACCTGGAAGTAATCCTTTACGGTACTATCCTTTTTTCTCTTGCAATGGTGACAAACGCTGTGATCCGTTCCGAAGGAAACGCAAAGGTCGCCATGAACTCCATGCTCATCTCCGGTGGCCTCAATGTTGTGCTTGACCCAATCTTTATTTTTAGCTTCGGGATGGGAATAAGGGGAGCTGCCATTGCAACCGTACTGGCACAGGCAATAGGAGTGCTTTATGTTATCCGTTACTTCCTGAGCGGAAAAAGTACACTCAGACTCCACCCTGCTGACCTCAAACCGGACAGCAAAATCATAAAAGAAGTCCTTGCCATAGGGGTGTCCCCTTTTGCCAGAAACTTTTCAGGGAGTTTCATGGTAATAATCCTGAACAACCTCCTTGCCTTCTACGGAGGAGACATAGCCATTGCCGTGTTCGGGATAATCAACAGGCTCCTGATGTTTACACTCATGCCCATGTTCGGAATTATCCAGGGACTTCAGCCGATAGTGGGCTTCAATTACGGGGCAAAAAACTTTGAACGCGTCAGGGAAACTGTAAAACTTGCCATCCTCACTACCACAGTTATGTCTGTTACAGGGTTCCTGATACTTTACCTGTTTCCGGAGCAGCTTTTCGGGATTTTCAGCAGGAACCTGCAGTTGATAGCCGAGGGAAAAAGTGCTGTGAGGATAGTGGTGCTTGCAACCCCGCTTATTGGATTCCAGGTAGTTGGAGCAGCACTCTATCAGGCTCTGGGCAAAGCAAAACCGTCTCTTTTCCTGTCCATGTGCAGGCAGATACTTTTCCTGATTCCCCTGGTGCTTGTACTCCCTAAATACCTGGACCTCTTCGGTGTCTGGGCAGCCTTCCCGCTTGCAGATGTCCTGGCTTTTACGGTAACCCTGATAATGGTTCTCCGGGAGTTCAAGCTGCTTGCTAAAGCAGGAGAAAATATGAAAATTGACCCTATGAAAATTGACCCGACTGCAGGGAATTGACCTGCTTGCAGGAATTGACCGCTCCTAAAGAACAGTTACTGCGAAAGTTGCTGCGAAACCACATCAGCGGTTTTTACGCCCTCTTTTTTATCAAGAATGCACTCCTTGCCGAGGTACCCATTTCCCCATTCACAGAGCGCATCCAGAACCGGAAGCACAGTTTTCCCAAATTCTGTCAGAGAGTATTCAACCCTGGGCGGGATTTCAGGATAAATCTCCCTGAGGACAAGCCCATCTTCTTCAAGTTCACGAAGTTGTTTTGTGAGCATTTTGGGAGAAATCCCCTGCATGCTTTGCTGGAGCCCTGAAAACCGCAGTTTCTCTGCTCTCAACTGCCAGAGGATAAGGGGTTTCCATTTGCCGCCTATTACGTCCAGAGTCGCTTCAACAGGACAATTATAGTGTTTATTATTTTTTGCTTCACTAACCATAAGCTTTCATACTATCCTTTTTGTTACTAAGTATCCGGATTGCATGTATGGTATATAAGTATAGTTGGTGTAAATTAAATATCAGCAAATACACGTTACTGACAGAAGAGACTCTATTTTGTTAAAAGAGACTCAAATTAACAGATAAAAGGTGTAAAAATGAAAGTTATAGGTATTGTTGGAAGTCCCCGAAAGAATGGAAACACAAATGTCCTTGTCCAGCAGGTCCTCGAAGGCGCAGCAGAAGCAGGTGCCGAAACCCGGACCTTCTTCCTCAATGAAATGAACTACAGAGGCTGCCAGGGCTGCAACTACTGCAAGGCCCACGAAGAATGTAAGCTTGAAGACGACCTTGTGGAAGTATTCAATGAGATTGCAGCAGCTGACGGCGTTGTATTTGGCTCCCCGATTTACTTTGCCCAGTTTACAGGCCAGATGCGGCTCTTCCTTGACCGCTGCTATTCCCTTATAAACGCTGATTTCTCCCCCCGCCTCCCTGCCGGGAAAAAGGCTGTGATTATAGGAACTCAGGGAGCGCCTGAGCCCGCGGCTTTCAAAAGTGTATATGAAGAGTTCGGAGGGCAAATTTCCGGTGTCATGGGCATGGAAATAAAGGATACCCTTGTGGGAGTGGGATACCACGCTCCCGGAGAAGTAAAGGACAATTTAGAACTTATGGAAAAAGCGAAAAACACAGGCCTTAACCTGTTCAAATAAAAAAAATAAAACAGGAAAGAAAACAAACCAGGGTGAGAGAAACCTGAAGAGGCATTTCCTCACCCGGCTCTTTTAGAGCTATTTCAGGAATAAATAAGGAGTCGGAATATGGAAACTCTTGAAGCAATCCACACTCGCCGAAGCATTCGAAAATACACCGACAGGCCAGTTCCGAGAGAGCTTGTTACCGAACTGCTGAGAGCTGCAATGAGTGCTCCGTCTGCAGTTAATGCCCAGCCCTGGATCTTTATTCTTATCGATGACCGGAAAATCCTCGATGAAATTCCCACGTTCAGCCCCTATGCCGGTATGTGCAGGGAAGCTCCTCTCGCAATCCTGATCTGCGGGGATACGACTCTGGAAAAAGCCCCCGGGTACTGGGTACAGGACTGCTCGGCAGCCACTCAGAACCTCCTGCTTGCAGCTCACGATTTTGGGCTTGGGGCAGTCTGGACAGGGATTTATCCGATGAAGGACAGGGTCGATGGTTTTCGTAAAGCTTTTGGGCTGCCTGACCATGTATTTCCTCTTGGTCTTGTGCCTATCGGCTACCCTGCCCAGAAACCCGCACTTCAAGACCGATACACTGAGGATAAAGTTTACCACAACAGGTACGGCCAGAAAAAAGAATGATTCTGTGATTGATGCTGTTCAATACTGGAAGAATCAAAAATCTGTACAAACTGGTGATTTTATTGACTATAAGAGTTGTTGCAAAAAATCATATCAAAACGGACAAAATTCAAGAATATATAGATTTGTGTAAAAATCTTGTTGAAGAATCGTTAAAAGAAGAAGGCTGCATAGAATATGGGTTGTATCAGGAATTAGAGAATCCGGGAATCCTGACGATATTAGAAGAATGGAAAGATAAAAGCAGCCTGGATGAACACTTAAACTCCAATCATTTTAGAGAAATAGTCCCTTTACTTTCAGAATATCTTGAGAAAGAAACTGAAATTAATGTATACAAAAAAAAGCTGTGATTTATCTTTTTCATTCCCCAAATTCTACTCCCATGCATTTTTTGAAGAAGTGGCATCAAACTCGATATGAGAAATGAAACTGAAGAAGAATGAGTAATGAATAATCGGAGGATACAAACAGTGAAAGTCGTCGCATTTAACGGAAGTCCACGGAAGGGAGGCAATACAGCCTCTCTCATAGAACACGTTTTTTCAGAACTTGAAAAAGAAGGCATTGAAACCGAAATGGTGCAGCTTGGAGGAAAAAGCATTCACGGCTGCATAGCCTGTATGAAATGTTTTGAAAACATGGATCGAAGGTGTGTAATCGACAAAGACATTGTCAACGAATGTATTGAAAAAATGATTGAAGCCGATGGTATAATCCTTGCATCGCCTACATATTTCGCCGATCTGACACCTGAGCTCAAAGCTCTTATAGATAGGGCGGGCTTTGTTGCGAAAGTCAATAACGAAATGTTCAGGAATAAAGTGGGAGCAGCTGTAGTTGCGGTGAGGAGAGCCGGATCAGTCCATGTCTTCGATTCTATCAACCATTTCTTCACGATTTCCCAGATGATAATTCCCGGGTCCAGTTACTGGAACATAGGGATAGGGCTTGCTGAAGGGGACGTCGAAAAAGACGAAGAGGGGATCCGGACAATGCAGGTTCTGGGCCAGAACATGGCATGGCTTTTGAAAAAGCTCAATGACTAACTAAAAGAAAGAGGCAGACTTACTTTTTTATTCCGGGAAACGAATTCCATAGGTAGAATAAGGGGGGAAATAAAATGAAAATTCTTTACATTTACGCACAGCAGGAACCGAAGTCCTTTAACGCTGCCCTTAAAAACACTGCCCTTGCAGCCCTAGAGGAAAAGGGTCACGAAGTCAAACTCTCAGACCTTTACGCAATGAACTTCAATCCCGTGCTCACTGAGGGGGATTTCACGGACCGGAAAAAGCCGGATATTTTCAAGCCTTTCTTTGAAGCAATCCACGCCTCAAAAACCGGGGCATTTGCTCCCGACATCAAAGCCGAGATGGAAAAAGTAAAATGGGCCGACATCCTGATCTTCCAGTTTCCGATCTACTTCACGTCCATGCCTGCGATCATGAAAGGCTGGATTGACCGGGTCCTGGCTCCGGGTTTTAGCTTTAACCCGATTACAAAAAACACCTACGAAACAGGGCTCCTGAAAGGAAAATCAGCAATGATTGTCACCACCACCGGGACTCCGCAGGCATTGTACGTAGAAGGAGGAGTACACGGGGACATGAACAGGCACCTTGAGTCCGTGACCCACTGCGTCTTTGAGTTCATGGGGATGAAAGTGCTGCCTTCTTACATCATCTATGAAGTGAGCAGCTTTTCAAAGGAAAAAGGGGCAGAAGAACTCGAGAAATATAGAAAGAGAATTTTGGAAATTTAAATCGAGAAGAAAACACCTGTATTTATTTTTTTGAGAATTCAGGACTGGAGCTCAGCCTGCACCTTGTACAACTTTCTAATAATATTTATATACACTATTTTTGCAAAAAGCTTTATTAACCGTTATGTATGTTCAAACATATCATTTAAATCCCATACAGGTGCGTGGAAAACCAGAAATAAAGTGGACACGGACCGGAAACAAAGAAATTGATACGAAAAACAGCATCAAGGGAAAAAAGGTATCAGAGGAAATAGAAACATAAAAATAAGGAATTTATGAAGGGAATTTTTGAGGCAAAACATGATAGACCTTTTTGAGCTTTACTTTTACGAAGACTGCCCCTATCAGGATGAAAGCGCAGAACTGCTCAGGCTTGAAGGCAGGGGAAAAATGAGGATTATATCGAGAGAAAACGGGATCTGTGCCTGCGCCGGCGACCTATCGGAATATTATGAAAGAAAAGGTCTGAAAAACCTTAATTACCTCAAAGATGGTCAGCCTTTCAAACCCGGGGATGCGATTATCGAAGCCGAGGGAGACCTCAAACTCCTTTTCAGGTTCTGGAGGGTTTCCCAGACATTCCTTACCCTCATGTGCGCCATTGCCACGAAAACAGCCTCTATGGTAAGCGCAGGCCGAAAGGCAAATCCTGACCTTATTATTGCAACAAGCCGAAAGACCCACCCCGGAGCCAGGATATTTGAACTTAAAGCCGTCAGGGCAGGCGGAGGGGACATCCACAGGAACTCCCTCAGCGATTCCATCCAGCTCAGCCAGAACCACCTGGAAGTTGCCGGGGAACTGGGAGAACTCAGAGCTATGAAAAAAATAGAAATCGAGCCCCGGTCGAGGGAAGAAGCCCTCAGGTACGCAATACATGCGGATATAATGCTCCTTGACCACCTGTCTCCGGCAGAAATGCAGAAGGTCGGGCCCGAACTTAAGAAGTTGAACCCGAAACTTGAACTTGCAGTGGGAGGAATCGAAGCAAAAAGAATCCCCGAATATGCCCCTCTAGTGGACATAATCGTCACAAGTGCTCCCTATTATGCAACTCCTCTTGACTTTACAACGAAGATCGAAAGACTGTAAGCTGAGAAAATAAAAGGTGGATGCATGTCAGAAAGCAAAAATTTACAGGAAACCGGGAAAAAAGAAGAAAACGGAATCCTGCTCGCCCTTATAAGTGCGCTCAAAAAAGACCTTGGACCTGCCCTTGAAGAAATCGAAGTAAAGGAAGTAAGGATAGGGCTCGCCTATACCGGAGTCCTGCTTTCCGAAAACTACGGAGGTGTTGCCTGCACCCCCCTTTACGAGTTTTCAGGCTGCCCTGCCCTTGGTTTTGCAGATACCCTGAAAGGCAAAACTACGGATAAACTGCTTGAACTTGTTCTGTCAGAAAACCCACTTGAAGCTGCAGTTGGAGTTGCAACTGCAAACGCGCTTTCCCACATGCTCTGTGACCTGAAGCCCGAAAACTTTCCTGTTTCAAGCATAGATATCCTTGACCTCATAAAACCTGAAGATAAAGTTGCGATGGTAGGCTATTTCGGGCCTCTCGTCCCGAGAATACTGAAAATAACCGATAAGCTTACAGTCCTTGAAAAGCGTGAAATCGAATTTCCTCAAACCATGACCCTGCCCTCGGAAAAAGCCAGAGAAATACTCCCTTCATCGGATGTGATAATTCTCAGTGCAAGCACCCTCGCCAACCGGACTTTTGATGAACTTCTTTCCCTCCGGGGTGCAGCAAGGGAAGTTGTCCTGCTCGGCCCAAGCGCGCCTCTCTATCCGGCACCGTTTTTTAGTAGAGGTATTACTGCAATAATGGGAACCCGAATTATTGACCCCTTAACAATGCTTACGGTGGTCAGTGAGGCGGGAGGAACGAAAAAGTTGCACAAGTGCTGCGGGGAGAAGGTAGCTTTCAGAAGAAAAGAACAAGAAGAAAATAAGTCTGCTTGAAATAAGAAAACGGGCAGGATCGATGTGATATGAAACCATCGATCTTATGCATTTATGTTATGAACGCTTGAAAACCAGTACCGATAAAAGCCCTAAAATAACCATTATTGAAGTGAAACCAGGCATTTGATTGGTTGTCTCATTACCAGTGATCTCTTCTTCATTACCTGATAAATTGGAATCATCAGCTTCATCAGGATATGGTCCATCAACTACTGCTATGTCTTCTGTTATGTATCCTATAAACTCAAAAACGACTGGAACGTCACTTATGCCTTCCTCCTCACAGCTTTCGTCTATTACCTGATATATTTCATCAATTAACGATTCATTTACTTTTTCGGAACTATATCCCTCGAAACCTACGTTTAAATATCCATTCATGTTGGGTCCGAAGCTGCTCACTGGGCCACCGAATTCAACAAAGTACGGCGTAATTCCTGTATCAGTAATATAAGGGTTAGAAAGTGCCCGTTTACACTGAACAAGTGAATCTATCCATTCCACTTTTTCACTGGCATCTGTGATTACAGGCATTGTTCCCCGAGTAGCTACACATAATGGATTCTTCTTAGCTTCTTCAAAAACCTGAGGCCCATAGTCCGGTAACGGAAGATCCTCCTCATCCCATGCCCACATAAAGACCACTGGGATTTCACTTATTCCTTCCTGCTCTTCGCAGTAATTCTCTATTTTCTGATACATAGCGTCAATTCTGGAGTTATCTACTTCTCCTTTATAGGCAGAACCCAGTTCAATAATTATTACATCACTGGCAGCAACGCTTTTAATAGACTTGTCAAATTCTGAATATGATGGCCCTATTCGGTTAAGATTTAGCCAGCAATCTACAATTGAATTTTTCCACTCCTGATCAATTGTTTCCGGTATGGTTCCCCTGTAGGCTATGAACGAGGGATCGTTTGCGAATTCCGTAATAGAATCAGAGATTTCATTAGATTCGGAATCATTCAGTTCGCTATCATCTGCACTTGCAGAACCGGATAATAAAAAATAAATAAATAAATAATGTAAGCATCAGCCATTTGACGATATTGCTTTTTTTGAACATTTAAATCAGACCTTTATTAGTTAATTCAGGGCTCTAACTCTTACTATTGCTTTAAATTAATCTCAAAATCAAGTACTTGCGAGTTTGTGAAAAATGGCATATTTAGAAATCTTAGTGTTCTATACTACTGACTTCAGAACTCAACTGCACAATTTCCTTAAATGAGATAGTGGTAGAGTATAAAATACTTTTTAAATTTTTTAATTATATACTTACTCGCTTAAACCGAGAAACTATGACTCAAAGACTACACAATTTTTTTGAGACCATATGGATTTAAATTAAGAATAAATTGGGAAGAGATTCATATTTATGAACGGAAAGAAAGATAGAACCGGGAAGCAATGAATATTAAAAAACAAATTTGAAGAAGCTTCAACCGCCAGAGAAACTTATATATAGGCATAAAAATAGAATTATTTAGTATATATTTACAGTTTTGAGTTATTTTGGGGAATAACTAAGAGAACTGATAGTGTAGCAATTTTAGAGTGCATGGGGAGAGGTAAAAAAGCAATATTTGGGGGTATAAAGAAAATATGGCGGTGGGACATGAAAAAAAAGGGTCTGAGATTTATGAAAAAAACAGGTCTGCGGAATATGAAAAAAAGATATTGAAACCAAAAAACGTATGGGAAGAGTTTTTTGCAGATAAGAGAAGTGGGGGTCACAGATCTTCAGCTGAAGAATTTCTTGCTATGGAGGCAAGGGAAAAATTATTCCATCTGGATGGTGGAAAAACCCTTCTTGACTTTGGGTGCGGAGCTGGAGAACTCCTGGTTTACTATGCGCCAGAATATGAAAAGACGATAGGAGTTGACTTTTCCCCGTCCATGCTTGAGGAAGCAAGCAAAAAAATAAAGGAAAGGAATTGTGAAAATACAACTTTAATTCTGGCTGACGACAAAACTGTCTGGGACAAGCTGGACTCTTCCTTTGACCGAATAAATGCAGCGGGAGTATTGCAGTATCTGACATATCAAGAAATTGATGATTTTATTTTCAATGCATCAAAATATATTAATAAAGAAGGAAAAATAGTATTGTTTGACATGCTGGACCCTCGCTTATACCCATTGTGGAAAATAGGGCTGTTTTCACAGGATAAAAGCTGTAGGAAAATATTAAGCAAAGTGGTTTGTGGGGTAAAAAATTCAATATCATCAAGCTTGAAAAACCGTCCGAGAGACATTTTGGGGTATTCCCATTATCCCAATAAAATTAAAAAAATTGCAAATAAAAATGGTTTTGAAATGATTTGTGTACAATCAATGTATTATGAATACAAATATCATGCAATAATATTTAGGAGTTAAACGGCTGTTCAGATGGAGATTGAATCAAACCTGCTTTCGGCAGATGAACGTAAAAATTCATTTTATTTTTTGTTGACGAGTAACATTCACTTTACCACCAGATATCGGAACTGAGTCATTCATCGCAGATAAAAATAATTATCTGTTTGCACGAGGCTTAAAATTGGACGGAATTGAAGTTAGAGAATTATTGCCATCCGAATACAAAGAATGGAATTTGCTTGTCGAAAAAGCTCAACCCGGTATACTCTTTCATACCAGTGAATGGCTTGAAATTTGCAGGGATGCCCTGTCAATAGATCTAAAAATCTACGGCTGTTTCAGAAACAGTGAGCTTGTGGGAGGATGCCCCCTTTTTGTAAAAAATATCAGGGGAATATTGAAAGTGGCAACTTCAACCTGTAGAATGACCAGCTACAGTGGGCCTCTTATAAAAGAGAGTGCCAGCTCTAAAGCAAGTAAATGTGTACAGGAAACTCATGATATCCTCAATCCCCTCAGGGAATTTCTCTGCAAGCAGGGATTTGACAGCATTCATCTTACGTTCGCTCCAGGCTTTGAGGATATAAGACCGTTTACGTGGAATGGATGGGATTCCGCCGTGCATTATACACATTATCTGGATCTGAAAGAAAACATAGACAGCAACCTTTCAAGGGAAAGACAGATGGAACTTAAAACCGCAACTGAGGCAGGACTTAAAACCAGGGCATTGAATGACCCTGAAACATATTACCGTCTGCTTTCACTGGCCTATGAAAAGCAGAATTTAGAGCCTCCCTTGCCCAGAGGTTTCTATGAAAGAGTATTTAAGCTGATTCACGAAAAAGACATTGGATACATGTTTGTCTCAGAGACTCCTGAGGGTGAAGCTGTTGCAGCTCACTTAAATCTGTACGGAAAGAAATGCGCTGTAATCTGGACCTCAGCCCTGAACCCTGATTTTGATCGTTTGGGCCCCATTGCTCTTCTGTATTATAATGAATTTCTTGACCTGAAGTCCCGAGACTTCAAATACATGAATGTAATGGCAGCAAATATTCCTGCATTTGTGGATTTTATTATGGGCTTTTCTCCTGAGCTAATTCCATACTATAGTGTGACCCTGGAGAGCAAAAAATATTCAATCGCGAAAACCTTATACAAAACCACTCATAAGGAAACTTATTGATAGAATACAAAGTTTCTTTAAAAAATACAAAAGTAGGGATTTTGACTCCGTTCCAAAATTCAGTGATTTTTTCATTTTTTGATTGAAAAAAGAACCTCATGCTCCCGAAACGAAACTAACTACTAAAACCTATAAATTAGTCTGCTTGAGCGAAGCGAAACAGACCTCGTGCTCCCGAAGCGAAACTCGGGAAGCGAAACTCGGGACACATTGACCTTAGAAGTTGCAAACAACATTCGTCATCTGCAACTCCTGATCATTTGTATATTTCAGTGTTCAAATTATAGTCCAAATTTCTTATTCAATGTAGTACGTAACCTGTACTGACATTGAAACGGTAGACTCTCCTGGCTGAATAGGAGTGGAAGCTGCCCCTGCGCTCTTTGCTTCTGTTGCCATATCGTATTCGTAATATACTCTGGAACCGCTGTTTTCACTTACAGATGAAGTCTGCACACCAGTAATCTCAACCCCCAGGCTCTTAGCAAGCGTAGTGGCTTTTGATGATGCATCAGCTACTGCTTCATTCATCAGGTCTTCACGAAGCTGCTTTTGCATGTCATCAGATACTGAGAAGGAAATGCGTCCAATATCATTAGCTCCGGCGGCTGTGGACCTGTCAATGATCTCACTCAGGTTGTCGAGCTTTGTGGTTGTGATCTGCACACTGTTGGATGCAGAGTAACCTGTGATTGTTTGTGCCGTATCATAGTTGTATACCGGGGACACGGAAACATAGGATGTCTGTATTTCCTTGTCCTGCAATCCCATTGCTTTGAGTTCTGCTATTACAGCGCTCATAAGGGCTGCATTTTCATCGGATGCTTCCTTTGCAGTTGCAGACTGAACTACAACACCTATGCTCAATGTTGCTGTGTCAGGGACAACTTTCTGTTCAGAATACCCGCTCATGGAAATAGTATTTTCCGTATCCTTTTCGGACCCACTCTGTGAAATGGCGTATATCGTTGCTGACATCAGCACCAGAACAACTGATAGCGCAATGATAACGTAATAAGATTTATCGTTTTTATTTTCCTGTGACATTTTCACATACTCCCTGTTCAATGCTTTATTAACTGGCGATTCAGCCAATACTAACAAGCCATAAATGTACGCACACATATTAAAGAATTACTTAAACTTCAACTACGGTCGCAGTTATGATAATCACATGATATTGCAGGAAAAATTGTGTCCACAGGAAACTGAAAAGAGAAAAAAGGTGAGAGCTTTATATCACTCTCACGTCATCTGTTTGTTTTGCACTATCCTTTAACTGAGAATCCGTGAAAACAGACTTAACTTACTTCCTTGCTTTAATCTTTGCAAAAAGCTGTTTTAAGGTATCTTCGTTGCTCTTCGTAAACTCGAAGGGCGAGGTTGTGAAAGGTTCGAAGTGCACGGGCACATCGTCGAGCCTGTAGAAGGTCCCGTCACATTCCATGGCATCAAGGACTCCGGGGAGCACGACATCCGAAGCAGCTGTACTCGGACAGGGAGCAATGTCCAGGCAGACCAGGGGGATTTCGGCAAGATAGGAAGCACAGTCCGCAGGGATGTGGCAGACAAGGTCAGCACACATCACAAAGGCTGCATCCACATCCTTTTCCCTCAGCACATCCACGGTTGTAAATTCCCCGGGGTTGTAGCGCGGGTATCCGCGTGTGAAATCAAGCCCGAATGGGTAGCCGTACATATAGGAAGCTACCTGGTTAAAGCCTGCCACGTTGCAGTGGCCGCGGAGTGCGCCCAGGGTGAACTTGGCGTAATTATTCAGTTCCTTTACCAGGTTCATGGCAATTTCGGCATTCCTGTGCTTTCCAATTGAAGAAGAAAGCCCGAGACCCACTGAGATAGCTCCGAAGTTGCAGTTCTTCATCATGTCAAGCATCTCTTCCATCACTGAGATGGGGATACCTGTGACCTCTTCAACCGACGGGTGAGGAGTTTTTCCATGGAGCATGGTCAGGAGGGCACTGGCCAGTTCGTAATCAGAGTTAGGTTTGAGCTGAATGTGCAGGTCTGAAGCCTCTGCCGTGGGAGTCTTTCTCGGGTCGATGGTGATGACTGTCCTGTCGAAACGCCCGCGTTTGGTCCAGTAACCTCTCGGGAAAACCCCATACCTGGACATCTGCCGCGGCATGGACTCAAGAGGATTTGTTCCCCAGTAGATGATAAGGTCGCCCCTGTTTTTCTTCTGCCCTTCCGTTGCGCCGACTTTTCCGGATTCCTGGATTCCCATGGCTGTTGGCCCGTGGCAGATTGTTGCATTGGAGTCAACAATCGCACCCAGGTATTCCCCGATCTTGAGCCCGACTTCATGCGCTTCACAGGAGGTTTCGCTGCCCATGAAAAGCAGGGGTCTCTTTGCCGAAACAAGAATATCAGCAGCTTTTTCAAGAGCTTCATCCCAGGCTGCAGGGGTCAGTTTTCCTTCGCCCTTTATAAGGGGCTGCCTGAGCCTGTGGGAACTTACAACTTCCTTGAACTTGGCGTTTCCCATCTTACATGCATTTTTAGCTTCAATCTTTCCGTCTCCGAACTCGACCTGGATATCGTCACAGGACGCCCCGCAGACCGGACAGACTATGTTTTTGTAAATCATACTCACTGCCCTCCGACATAAACTTTCAGCACTACATCTTCAGCGCTCAGGACCTCTTCTTCCGTGGGCTCAACCTGCACGGGGGCACCTTTGTAGAGGGGAGAGCCCGTAGAAAGGGTGTCCGGGTCGATGATAACATTGGACCAGATAGCCCTTGGCATGAACACATGCCCCGGACAGACCGAATCCGTACATTTCGTATAGACCACGACAGAATGCTTTCCGTTCCGGCTTGTAACCTTCACTTTTTCAGGGGAGCAGAGGGACACGAAATCCACAGGGGAAAGCCAGCAGGATGCACATTCCATGGTGTAATCGTCCGTGAACTTGTCCCCGCCTTTGGCAAGCCTGCCTTCATCAATCGTACTTCCGGTAATGAGTAATACTTCCATGCTTCTCACCTCAGAGTTCCGGATTTGCATCTGCAGCCGCGTAGAGCACTCCTTTTGCCCGCTTGCTGATCGCATAGTCCCCGGTGAACTTCTTGAATTCTCCTGTTAGCTCAACCCCACCCTGGGTGAGTCCGTCTACCATACCTGTATATTCGAAACCCGGAGTGAAGCGTTCGATTAACCCCCCGATAACTATGGTACCAGCTGCCATTTCAGCGCCAACGCCACGAAGAGCTCTGCCCTTAACAACGATGACCCCGCCGTTCTGGCGAATCCCGCAGAAGCCTTCAACATTGCCTTCCACCAGAATTTCTCCGCCGTCCATACCGCCTCCGAGCTGGTGCCGCGCCGAGCCTTCGATCACTATGCGGCCGCCTTTCATGCCGTGCCATTTACCTCTGTAAGCACAGCCAACATGGTCTCCGGCATTGCCTTTGATATGCAGGAGCCCGCCCAGCATTTCCATGCCTGCCCAGGAATCCGCATCTCCGGACACGAAAATCTCGCCTCCTTTCATCCCGGCCCCGACATGCATGCCTGCAGAACCTTCAATTTCAATTTTTCCTGCACTCATGCCTTCTCCGATCCTTTTGACCCTCATTACATCGCCTTTTATGCGGATCAGAGTCTCAGCTGCAGAGCTGCCTCCATTACCTTTAACTTCAAAAAAATCGGAAAGAGGGTAGGTCTTTGGCCCCTGCCAGATGGGCAGGTTTCCGATTTCTTCGGCATTTTTATCTGCAAAGGAGTCAGGAGTTATGACATCTGCCTCCAGTTTAATGTCGATCTCTCTTTTAAGAATAAGAATTACTTCTGACATCACTTCACCTCTCAGCGTTAACCTTTATGGGAGTCGGATTTTCCAGATACTTTTCCGGAGTCGGGTAGTTGGCAAAGCCCAGGGTATAGTACCTGAACCATTCCTTCACGTCGGCCAGCATCTCCTTTTCCCGTTCGTCTTCTACGTGCACTTCGGAATAATAAGTCCGCTTTTCGGGAACGGCGACGATTTCTCCTTTAACAGCCACAATTTCCCCGCCCTTCACGGTGTATTCTGCTTTCCTGAAGGTCCTGATGAGAACCTCGTAATTGTTCGGGTCAAGCTGTTGCGGGTTTATGTTATAGACTGTAACATCCCCGTCTGCGCCCACGCCAAGAGAACCTTTCCTGTGAGCCATGCCAATTGTCTTAGCAGGGTTAGCTCTGGTCAGTATCGCAAGGTCATAGAGGGAAAGTTCCCGATTTACGCCTCCGAGTGCGCTCCTGTCATTTGCCCACTTGTGGCATTCACTGAAAGTCTGTTTCCGGAAAGCCTCGGACATGAGCCAGGTCATGACCTCAGGATATTTCGTAAACGGCCCACCGTTGGGACTGTCGGTAGTCATGATGGTCTTCCAGGGGTCGTTGATAAGCAGGAGACATTCAAGTCCCATTGCCCACTGCAAACTGTGTACCGGGTTGGACTTTAGGTAAGTAAAGGGAATGACACCTGACCCACACTCCATCTCAACATCAGTATTTGACCACTTGTTTCCTGTAAGCGTGTAAAGGTCGTGAATAGCAGGTCCGTCTCCGGTCATGACAGTGGCTTCTCCGAAGGGCGTACATCCACTGTCGATTACTACGTGGTCTTTGTTGTTGATGTAGTCAGCAATGTCTTTAACACCGGATTCGCAGTCTGCCCAGGTGGTGCCTGCAAAACTGTTGAACATCAGGTGGGTGAGGTATACGGAACGGTCCCTTGAAGGGTCCATTTTGGTTTCAGCCCATTCAACGTCCATGTTCTGTCTGGTCTTTACTCCATCAGGGATTTTCAGGGAATCTTTGGTAACTGCATAACAGCCGGGGTGTCCCAGGTTGTTGGCATGCAGGTGGACAGGCATTGGCATTCCAAGGCGTTCGTTGATCTCGGTAAGCCCTTTTATGACCTCCCTGGGGGTAATTTCGAAATGGATGTTAGCCTCATCAAGCGAACTTACGTTTTTGCCCCAGCCCCAGTTTTCAACTCCGGCAGGGTTGACGCATTTGATCCCATAGGTCTTGTGAGTCTTCATCATCCAGGCAACATAAGCCGCAGCCTTTTCTATGTCCCCATCCCGGAGGTAACGCATTAAGAAAAAGTTGTTTCCGAGCACCAGATACCCGCCCATGTCAAGAAGTGGAGTTGCCTTCATCTCTTCATGGGTGTGGCGGGCTTCAATAGGAGGGACTGCAGCTTCAAAGACAGTTGTGTAACCCATTGCTGCATAATCGTACCCCTGTTTGTATACCGAGGGGACAGTGTAACCTGAACCCGAATGGGTTAGTGAAGTTTTCTGGAGAGTCGCCTTATAATGGTCTTCGGGACGCATCGACCTGCCAGCGTTAACCTTTGCCCCGGCCACGTGAGAATGAGAGTCAACTCCTCCGGGCATGACCGTCATTCCTGAAGCATCAATGACCTTTGCATTTATCAGTTCGGCCGCAGAAAGTTCTTTTACAATTTTTCCGTCCCTGACGAAGACATCCATTCTCTCCCCTTTTATTTCGTTTAGGGGATCAAAGACGTATCCGTTCTTGATTGCAATTGTTCCTGCCATTTATTCCACCTCTTTTTTCACAAGCCGGATCGCATTAACAGGGCAGATAAGGGCACATGCTCCGTCTGCTCCGCAGAGGTCCTGGTTTACGACTGAAATAATTCCGTTCTTAACCCCAAGGAGAGCTTTTTCGTCCATGTTGTTAAGGTGCCCTGCAGCAAGTTCACGGTTATTGAGAGCATTTACCGGACAGACAATCACACAGTTTCCGCAACCCAGGCAAGCAGCTTCATCCGTTTCCAGGCAGGTACGGAGCAGAGCCTCCGGAACAGGGGCTTCAAGTATCTTTTTCTCGAGGGGGCCCTTTTTCTCCACATCCGGCAGAATTGCGGTTTTTCTAACATCAATGGCATCTACAGGACAGGCAACCGCGCAGGCCCCGCAGTAAATGCAGGCATCAGGCCGGTGCGTAATCTTTTCGACTATTTCCCCGGGTTTAGCCTTTTTATTGAAAATAGCATTTGCAGGACAGACTTCCACACAGGTATGGCAGGTCTGACAGACAGTCTCATCCCGGGTCCAGCGTCCTTCAAAGGGTTTTTCCACGGAAATAGCATTCACAGGACAGACTGCAGCACACCAGCCGCAGTGGATACAGCACTCCGAATCAATGTGGGTCTTTCCGACCAGCTTCAGGCGCCCATCAGTTGAAATCTCCCTTGTGACCTCAATACAGCCTCTGGGACAGATATCTTCACAAAGCCCGCAGTGGACGCAGCTTTCATTTACTGACGTCGGCCTCATGGACCTGGAAATATAGGACATGTCAGTGAGGGGTTTTCCTTCCTGCTTCAATTCAAGAGCGCCTGTGGGACAAACTTTCGCACAAATTCCACAGACAATGCAGTCTTCACTCTCTTTCATTCCCAGGAAATCAGCATCCAGGAGCCCTCTTGCTATAGCTCCCACAGCCCCTACAGCCAGGGTGCCTTTCGGGCATGCCTGTACACAGGTCCCGCAGCCAATGCATTTTTCAGGCTTATAGACCAGCTGCCTATCTTTTTTTTCGGAAAAGACAGACAATCGCATATCATCTTGCATTTTGATTACCTCTCAACGTTATTCTGTGCATCCGCCGCACAGCAGCTCATTATCGTGTTGAATAAACATTTCACCGCAATTTTTACAGCACTGTATCCGCTTTTTCTTCCGGACCGGAACTTCCAGGTCCATAGATTTCCAGGAATACACCTTTTCTCCTGCAGCCAGGAGGATGGGTACAACCTCTTCATGGGGAAGCTTTTCAGTGTTCAGGTACCAGGCGTGGAGTTTGGGATAGTCCTTTGTCTTCTCAGTGTCGAGGATGATTCGGACACCTTTTATGCTGTGCATTCCTTCAGGCGCCTGTTTGTTTACCGTGACCGCCATCTTCCCCAGGTTCCTGATCTTCAACCCGTTGTTCCCGATGGTAGCTCCGGCAAGGATCTGGAAGGGGTCAGGCATGCAGCTTTTTGTTTCGCAGGTCACGTATATGCGCTCCCCGTCCAGGACATCGAGCTCCCGTCTTGCGATATTGAGCATCTGAATGCCGATTAACGCCCCGGAGGTCAGGAAGCCGTGAAAGGGGACGACCTTTTCAATCTGTGAAAGCAGCTCAGGATCCTTTACCTGTTTCAGGATCGCCTCCATGTTGTGTTTCTCTTGATCTGAATTCTTATGCAATGTGTACACCGCCGTAGGTTTCACCGTTATGTTTAAATAAACATAACGCTAGAGATGTTGAATGCAGACAGGATAAATGTAATACAGCCAGCATATTTGAAGGAATCGCATTATGTAGATTTCAACATAACGCAGAAGGATACACTGTATTTATAGGTAACTTTTTCACAGAAATTCATTAATTTATGTTATAATTCAGGGGCAAGATTTCAATACAAGGGACAGAAACCCTTATAATTGGCCGGTCATAGAAAAAAACGCCAGCCAGAACTCTACAGCTTCCAGATATGTAAAGCTCAACATATCTATAAAAACGGAAGACTGGACTCTTGCGCTCAAAATATATAAACCACTATTTTATAAAATTGTCGATGGAAAAGGGATTTTCCTTCAAAAATAGAACAAAGGCGAAAAATTCGATTTCTAAAAAGCCAGTTCTCCCCGGGAAACAAAAAGATGTTATTATTTAGGAGCAAACAGACTGAAATCTTCAGGAATTTCTTATTCTGCGCCCCGACCTGGCTGGAGCCATTGGGATTCGACCAGATGAAGACATAAACTTCAACCACACTGGAAAAATCAAGTATAAAAATATCAACACTTCAGTAGAAGGTGAACTTTCGTATCCAAGCTCCAGATTATTACATGCAATATTCCCACATTTACTTAAGTTGCCCGTTCTCTGATTCAATCCATATTTTAATCCACAACTTAGACTATTTTTCTGGAAACGTTCGTTGGGAAAGGAAAATAAAAGAGGATTTGGTACTATCAATTACTGTCAATTACTGGCCATAGCTTTTGTTTAATCACTCGGCGAGTTTGACAATAGCTGTCCTTTCAGCAAGAACATTCCTGCCTTTGCGGTCAATAACCATCAGGATAATTTCAGTGCCTGCTTTGAAACCATAATTATTCTTAGTTTCATCGACCCCGCCTACACTGACCTTAACACTGGAATAAATATTCCCACTAGCACTGTCTCTCCCGCAAAGAATCAATTTTTCACCCACATCCCAGGACCCATCCTCCAAAACTGCACGATTTCGAGCCGTATAGTCCTTATTTTTTCCTTTTTGGCTCAGGTCCAGGTAAAGAACCTCTACATCTCCTTCAATTCTTTTTCCAGTTCCATTAGAAATATTTCCCTTGAAAGAATTGCCATATCCGGAAATCCTTATCGAGATAGAATCTAATGGAAGGGAATCTCCCCCCTCATGAATAAGGACAATTTGATTTTCCTTAAACGTGACCCATTTGCTTACCGGTCCGACACCGTAAATCCCTCCTTCGCAGGATTCAAGAGTAATTTTTGCAAAAGGAGGCTGAAAATTTGTCCTGCCTTCGGAGAGATTAATGCTGCTAGCAACTGCCCCCACAAGCACAAAAACGATTAGAAGAAGGAGCAGGGAACCGATAACAGGAGAGAGACCATCCGGTGCAGACTTTAAGAAATAAAAGAATTTATGCCGGAGATTTCCCCACGCCTTCATCATGAATATAATATGTAAAACTTGAATAAATAAGTTATTGCTTGTCCAAAAATAGTTAAAGCTTTAAAAAAGAAACCTAGAAAAAATAAAGAGAAGATTTGTCTCGGGTTATTTCTTTTTCCGACGTGCTTTTTCCTCATATTCCTTTTCGAGTTCGAAAATATCCCGAACGCTTTCCAGTTCTTTTTTGCTCCTGGAATAACGCGAAAGTACCGTAGCAACCCCGAATAACAGAGCTATAATTGCGGCGAAGAAATACATGGGTGCTGATTCAGCATAGTATTTAACCTGAATAGCCTCTTCCCGTGCTCCCATCCTGGAAGAGATCCACAGGAGAGTCTGCCTTCCTTCCTCATCGAAGCTTGTGTCATAAGGTTCAGGCCTTGCTATCCCGAATACCCTGTTACCTGTAGCAAAACCCTTTGGAAGAACCACACGGATGAACTCGGAGTCAGGTTTCATAAAGGCAAAACTCTGAGTTCCGGGCGTATCAAGGGTGTATGCAATAAAACCCGTAACAGGTTCTTCAAATTCAAGGTTTATTACCTTCATATTCCGGGTAATTTCCTGCGTAAGAGTATAATTGATATCCGAAACGTTGCTGCTGTTTGAAAGCCTCATAAAAGTTTTTGAACTTGCTACAGTTTCGTTTGCATGTTCCGCCAGAAGCACGAGATTTTTAATGGGGTCTTCATTAGAACCTCCACCAAGGGAATCAGGCGGAAAAATTTCAAGCTTGCTGCTATTTATGACGAGCTGGACGACCTGCACCTCTGTGTTGTCTCCCAGAATATAATATGTGGTGGTATTTGCTGGAATTTCATTATCCCACTCATCCAGAAAAACCTCATATTCATAATTGGAGATATTGCCAGGCTCATCCAGAATGATCTCCTTTTTTTGGTCAATACAGCCCGACATGAAGACCACCAGCAGGGCAAGGAGCATAAATATACTTTTTGTTCTCATTTTCACGGAAGAATTCTCCCTTGGGCTTGAAGCGATCTCTTTTCAGCCTGCAGCAATTTTCCTTTTATTTAGAGCGAAGCTTGCAGGATCTGTAACAGGTCAGCCTTTATCCTATGCTCTCTCTTCTTAATAAACAAAACGGATAACCTGTCAGAAGAAAAACACAAAATAGCTCCGGTTTAGCTAACAGAAAAGTAAAACTCATTGCATAAAAATAAAAATAGGAATAGCCACAATAAAAATAGCAATCAAAGCTCAAGTTCAGGTTTTTGATTCTCCTGAAGAACTCAGATACCTTTCTACCATAGGCCAGTCAATTTTTTTGATATATTTTGCCTGAAGTTTGGAAACGTAAAGAATATTGCTGCCAACAAGGATTTTCAGGTCAGAGGGTTTGGAAGAGGATTCCCCAAGCGGGAGAAGCACAGGCCCCTCCGGAGAAGTGGAAAGCCTGAAGTCCTGCTCGCTCTTCCTGATGTAAGCCCTGACTTTTTCATCAATTGAAAACACCGGAATCATATAATGCACCGTGCAGAAATTGTCCGGGGAAGATAAATAGTTACAGGGTATCGGATCTGGAGAAAAACCAGAAACTTTACATTGGCAAAAAGAAATTTTACATTGACAAAAAGAAACTCCGAAACTCAGAAGCTGCCGGGCAGTTTTAAATTTGATGAAAGCAATTTAGAACGAAGATAGCATGATGATGAAAGACAAAGGAAAACTTGTAATCTGGCCTGTATACATTGACCAGACTAAATCCAGAAGCAATGGAAGGATAATCTCTCGAAAAAATGCCGTAAAGGAGCCGCATCTGAATGAGATTAAGGAAGCTGCCATGCAGCTGGGCCTGAACCCTGAAGTAGAGCCTGAAAAAGCCTATCCAAAATCCTGGTGGGAAGTCAGCGGGAGAGTGCTCGTGGATGATAAGGGTCCAAAATCCGTTATTGCAAAGCAGATCTCTTTGTCAATAAGAAAGATGAGAGGGCAGGAAATCCCTTCTAAAGCGTAAACTCACTGGCTGACACCTTTATGGCAGGGAAAGAGCACCCTTAGGGAAAGCCTCATCCATATTCGGGAAATATGCAGGATATTCTTGAGATTTAAAAAGAACGTTTATATCATTTGGATGCAAACCCTGCATACATGTCCGAAAACAATAAAAAAATACTGCCTGTCATAAACAACAGTTCAGGTAATATCAAAAAAAGTGTTAAGAACCCCTATCAAGAGGTCAAGCTGGGATGCGGGTGTGACTCTGCTTCCTGTGGTGGCTGTGCCGGATCCCTGGGGATGAAGGCAGGTTCCGGAAAAGACGTAGTATACAGAAACGTATTCTCATATCTAATGATAGTAAGCGTTATTCTCCTTGTAACTTATATTGTGAAACAACTTCTAACTTCGATACTAACTTGAATCCGGTTAAGGAAGAAGCAGCCGGAAACAATAAGTCCAACCTTTTTATTTCAACCTTTTATAGGGGTGCCTCATTTCCTTTCCACAGTGCTCGCAGGATACGACAATAAACCCTCCTTTCAATCTGTAACGGGCATTGTGTCCAGGCATAAGGAACGCATAACAGTGTTTGCAGATCCTGCTTTTAATTTCACCTGGAATGCTAATCCTGTTCCTCATAGAGATATTTCGTATGAGCTGCACGTAACGCCTGCTGCGCTCAGGGTTTTCTGGAAACTCAGCTTTCGCAAGCTCAAAAAGCCGCCACATACGCTGGACTGCTATATTCAGAATAAGGTTTTTCTGCTTTTTTCTAGCTACTTTAGGCATTGATAGACCGATCCTTTTTTTCTGATCAAGGAGTCCTGTTTCAGCCCTTCTCAAAAAGCGAAATCAGGAATCAAGAATAATCACGTTAATATCTGGATTCTTGCTGTGTACAAGGGCTTTAAACCTTTCGGGGTCTCCGTCCATTCCTTCTGAATACCCGTAGTGCATGGGAATAACAAACCTCGGAGAGATAACTGCTACTGCGCTGGCAGCTTCTTCTTCATCCATGGTATATGTACCCCCGATGGGCAGAAGAACTATATCGGCACTAAAAGTCTCCATCTCCGGGAAGAAGTCGCAGTCTCCTGCATGGTAGATCCTCAAACCTCCAAGTTCTATGATATACCCCACTCCAAGGCCCCTGGGATGGTATGGTTTATCAAGGTTATAGGCTGGGACCACTTCAATCCGAATCCCTTTGATCTCAAGCCCGTCAGCCAGGATATCCCCTTCAGCAACCCTCCGGGCATCACCTCTGAACTCAAGGGAACAGCTCTCAGGGATCAATGTGGTTGTGTCAGACCTCCGGACTTTCCGAATATCCGCAGGGCTGCAGTGGTCAAAGTGCTCATGTGTAATGAGAAGAATATCTGCCTTGTCATCAAAAGTCGGTTCTGCACCGATCTGATACGGGTCGATATAGATTTTTTTGCCATCCCCTTCAAGCAGAAAACAGGAATTTCCAAACCATTGAATACTAACGCCTTCAATTTTTACACTATTCATATTATACACCTGCTGAACTCTATTCCCCACAACCTGTGAAAAGAGCCCTGTTAGAGAACTCTATTTTCAGATTATATTAGATTATATTAGATTATATTAGATCATATTAATAGTAGCCAAATAATAATATCCAAAAGTATGAACTTCTTTAGATCGGCACCCTGTTAAGGTCCTCAAACAGAGTTAAGATCTTTTTTAATGAAACTCGGCTCAAGCACCCTGTTATAGATCATCTTCTGAAGGTAACAAACGACTGGCAACTTTATTACGACTGCTTCTCTTTTGTTTCCTGCACTGTGAACCCCTATTGATTCTTTTCCGTCCGCTATCATGAAGAATTGTTCATCATACTGGAGCCCATCAATTATAATATTAGTCATGAAGTCCGAGAATTCTTTTGTAGTCTCTCTAAACTCAAAAGGCAGCGATTTGAACCTGTCCAGTTCATTCACAATAAAGGTTAACTGGCAAGTTTTTTCCAATTTTTTAAGATCGGTCTCAAACTCCTGCAAGAATTCGGGGCTGGATGCAAAAACAATCAGCTCTTCCTGTACCCCGCTGAGAATTTCACGGATTCTATTTTTGATTCCCCACTCACTCTGGATACACCATACCGGAGATGTTTTAGGAAGTTCATAACTCAATTCATTGAGTTGGTCAAGCGCCTCGATTGCGCAGTTGATGAATTCATCTTTTATCTTGCCTATTACCTGCTTAGGGTCAACTGCGCGAAAATAGGTTGGGGAGCCCTGGCGGACTTCCAGATAACCCTTCTTTGCCAGCACTTTAAGAACTTCGTATATCTTGGCTCTTGGCACATTGGTGAGTTCATGGACTTCCCTGGCCGTAGCCTCCCTCAAACTGACAACCCCCACGTAGGCTTTTGCCTCGTTTTCAGTTAGCCCTAGCCTCTCCAAATTATGAATTAACTGAGGATTAAGTTGTGAAAACATTTGTTACCCCTAAAGTAACAATAGATTTAAATCTTTTCTATCTCTATAAGCCAGCAAATCTATGAGACTTAAGAACTAATCAAACAGTATAAAAAGGATAGAAATGTAATAATAACAAACCTTGGATGGGGAACCTCCAGCCCAAAGGAAAATCCGACAGGTTGAAGATGTGAATCCAGGTTCCTAAATGATACTTCATGTTAAAAATTATGAGAGGAATCAAATATTAAAAAATCTTTTGAAAAACTGGGGTTTATTATTCAGAATAACCGTTTTTCCGTCCTCCTGATAGCTTTTCTGTTCATAATCATATCAATGCAGGGAGCACAGCTAATAGAGATGAAAGCAGGAACGGAAACCTTTGTCGGGAAAGACTCTCCTCTCTACCAGAACTACGATCACCTTTATCAGAATATTTTTCAGACACAGTCTATTGTTGTAATGGTAGAGGGCAACGAGGTGAGAAATGCTGACCTGATGGAGGCTGTGGACAGGTTAGAACATCAGCTTGCGGCAACGGATGGAGTGATTGAGACTACAAGCCCTGCCTCCCTTATCAAAACGATCAACTACAAGACAACAGGGAGGTATGAACTTCCCAAAACCAATGAAGAAATAGAAGCTATCATAGACGGAAATCCGTCTATATTCAGTCAGATTATCCCTGACAATACCCATATGTTGATATCGGTAGTAATGGCCGGATCAGCCAATGACAAAACTCAGCAGGATATCCTTACTGCTACTGAAGATGCAGTCCCATTTGCGGAATTTCCACCTTCTTACAATATTATCGTTACAGGTGACCCGGCATTCCAAATCTCCATGAACAAAGAAATGAATTCCAGCATGGGTGTACTTTTAGGGCTTTCAGCTATTTTCATGGTTATTGTACTACTCCTGGTGTTCAGACATGTCCGCTGGTGTCTTCTTCCTCTGCCAGTAGTTCTTCTAGGAATTGTTTACACATTCGGAGCTATGGGTTATGTAGGGATTCCCATGTCCATGGTTTCAATGTCTGCGTTCCCGATCCTCATAGGCGTGGGGATCGACTATGCCATCCAGTTCCATAACAGACTTGAAGAAGAACTGCAGGAAAAAGGGAACAAAACAAGAGCAGTTATAGAAACCGTAAAGCACACCGGACCTGCAGTCCTCATCGCCCTGGTAATGACAGCCCTTGGCTTTTTCTCCCTTTTCACCTCCACGGTGCCAATGATCCAGGACTTTGGAAAACTTCTCCTGATAGGCATTGCTATGTGTTACCTCTCTTCCATATTTGTAGGAGTTGTAACGATTTCAATATTTGATAACTATTCAGATAAAAACCCCTTGAGGAAAGTCGCAAATAAGATTAAACCTGCAAATTCGAGAAAACAGAAAAAGCCTGAGGGAGAGAACGGAAGCGACCATCTAATCGGAGATCTTCTCCAGAAAACTACAGATCTGACGATCAAGTATGATGTTATCGTACTGGGAATAGCATGCTTACTCTGCTTTAGCGGCCTCTACCTTGATCAGTCCGTACCTATCCAGACTGACGTTCAAGAATTTGTACCCCAGGATATGCCTTCCCTTGTGGATCTCAAACACATGGGAGATATCATGGGCGGAAGCGACGAATTAAACCTTATAATAAAAGTTGATGATACAGCCAACCCTGATGTCTTGAAATGGATTGACCAGTTTTCCGAACATGAGGTGGCAACCAGTAGCCATATTTACAGCGCTTCAAGTATCGTATCTCTCGTAAAAGAAAGGAATGGGGGAGTGATTCCTGACACCAGCCAGGAGATAGAGGATATTTATTCCGAAATCCCTGAAGCGCAGAAGAACCGCTATATGTACGGAAAAAACATGCTCCTCCTGAACTTCAATATAGGGAATGCGGTTGCAGACATCAAGGTAATGGGTATTAAAGAACTTACAACCATCGTTAAGCAGGATATGCAGTGGATGCCAGCTCCCCCGGGTATCACGGCCACGATTACCGGAAACTCGGTCGTCTTTATAGAGGTCATTACTGCTCTTACCAGTGGAAGGATAGCAATGACTTTCCTCGGCCTTGTCCTCGTACTCGCAGGGCTTTATATTGTTTACAGAGACTGGGTGAAAGCTCTGGTCCCTATAATTCCAATGGTCATAGTTATCGGCTGGTCAGGAGGGGTCATGAGTTATCTTAACATCAGCTACACTCCTCTAACAGCAACTCTGGGAGCGTTGATCTTAGGAGTAGGGTCCGAATATGCGGTCCTCATGATGGAACGTTACTTTGAAGAAAAGGACAAAGGGCAAAGTCCTATGGAAGCAATCCATATGGCCAGTTCCAAAATAGGAAGTGCAATCGTTGCTTCAGGAGCAACTACCGTATTTGGGTTTATGGCCCTGCTGGCTTCTCCTTTCCCCATGATAGCCGACTTCGGCATGGTTACGGTTATCGATGTCGTGCTGGCTCTCCTGGCAACCTTTGTGGTCTTCCCACCACTGATAGTTTTCCTTGATACCTGGAGGGATAGGAGAAAAGGAGCTCGGACGACAGAAAAAGAAACAGAGATAAAAAAACAAATTCAGGGGGCCGAGATATGACACAAGTGCCCATAAAAAAATTAAGGCAAAAAATGATTAAAAAAGTTACTACGTTTGCGTTAATTCTATTACTAGTATCAGTGACTGCACTTCCAGCCCTCGGAAACGATGACGATGACGAAACGAACTTCATTATCCCAGACCATGGGTACACCGTAGACTATTACAGGAGTTACGGGGAACCGGTCATGCAGGTATCAATCACAGGAGACCCTGAGTTCAGCAGGGGAGAAACTGCCGATCTGAAGGTAAAAATCGCAAATCGTGGAGTTATAGATGGTTTTCAGAGGCTGAACGTAAACCAGAAAAGAATAAACGATTCCATGGAGGAAACGATTGCACTGGAAGAGATGAAAGAAGAAAAAGAATGTACGACAGCAAAAGACATCGAAGCCACTCTTCAATCGGAAACGAAATATGTTGAAATTGAGTCCACAACCAGTGTCCAGAGTGTGGAAGAACTTGAAACAGGACATACTTCAACCCTCAGCTATACGATAAAAATCGATGGCGATACACCTGCAGGGGATTATGAACTCCTCCTACCTGTAACCTATGAATATCAGGCAAACGTCCGAACTGTAACTGCAGATGTAATAAACCTGGGGCTTACAGATGTGGATTACACAAGAGAGTATAAAACGAAAACAGAAATTCTCAGAATACCTGTTTCCATAAAAAGTGAACCTAAATTTGAAGTAACCGATGTTTCCGGCAGCCTGGTGCAGGGAGAAAGTAAAGTTATTGAAGTTACCTATAAAAACACCAGAGAAAGCGTAGCAAAAGATTCCTTGGCCCGGATAATTGTCATGAGTCCCCTGAGCACTGAAAAATCTATAGTAAGGCTAGGAGATGTAGGACCCGGGGAGGAAAAGACTGCCAGATTCGAGATTTTGGCAGACCAGGAAGCCATTGTGAAAAACTATGGCATTAACAGCGAAATAAAATATGTTGATGAAGAGGGGGAAACTTCCTTTTCAGAAAACATGAAAGTGAATGTGCCCCTTGAAGCTACAGAGAAGAAATTCAGCACAACAGGCATAGCAATCGTACTGATTATCCTTATCGCCCTTTACCAGATCGGAAATGCACACCGGAAAAGAAACCAGAATAATGAGAACGCATCAGGTGATGAAAATGAATAAAAATGGATTTTTTATTGCTGTCACGACCCTTCTGATCCTTTGCTCTGCAGTCCTGCCAGCACAGGCATCTCTACCAGAAAATTTTGATATTAGTGAAAACTACTACACAGTATACGGAGGGCCTGACCTTAATGCAACACTCATTGGAGACAATGAGTATTCCAGAGGAGATACTGTAACCCTTAACATAGAAATGATGAACAAAGGCACTATATCCGGATTTAAGTCTGAAAATGAAGCAACTTTTGGAGATTATGTGGATTTGATGCTCCAGCAGTCAGAAATGCAGTATGAGGCACAGGCTACAACAGCAGTAGGCATCCTTGCAACCCTTAAATCCGATGATCCGAATATTAAGGTCAAATCGGGTTCCCAGCAAGCAGGCACTCTCAAGCAGGGGAAACAAAGCGCAAGTCCCACAAAGTTTGCGATAGAGATTAACAAAAATACTCCTGCAGGTACCTATCCCTTGACTCTTGAACTTTCATACCAGTACCAGAACAATGTTCAGGTTGGAGGAGATGAATTTGATAGCATTACAGGCCTTGTGACAAATAAGGAAGTAGGCATCTGGTACGAAAACAAGACTCAGACTCAGACTATAGAGATAGAAGTCAAAAAAGAACCTTATTTTGAAGCCACAAATGTAACAGGTGACCTTTACCCTGGCGAAAGCGGGATGCTTTACGTCGTATACAAAAACACCGGAGAAGAACCTGCAAAAGATGCGACTGTAAGAGTCAGTGCAGCTGACCCCTTCAGTACCACCGATGACCAGGCTTATCTAGGAACTTTGAACCCGGGAAAAAGCGCTGTTGCTGCGTTTGAAATGGATGTAGATGATACAGCAACTGCAAAGCCATATTCCCTCAATAGCGAGATTATGTATGAAGACGCCGACGGACATGACCAGATCTCAGATACCGTCAAGATCAACACAGAAGTCCTGCCTGCTAAACAGACGCTCCCAGGATATGAGCTGGGGACAGGTATTGCAATGGCTCTCGGAGCCTGTTTCATCATGTTAAGAAAAAAGAAACAGGACTAAAGTGAAGAAGAAGAAGAAGTGAAAGGGTCAAAAGAGAACGATACCTGAGAAATAACAATTAATCAGTTGCCATCCGGTTTGAGAGTTAACTCAAGCCGGAATAGAGCAATTGATTTTTGCAATCGGGAAAACATTTTTTCAACGATTAGTTCTCAAAAAATTTTTTTGAAATTTTAATCTGAGAGATATATAAAAAGACTCAAATCCCTGATAACTATGGATCCTTGAATTGAATAGGCCTTGAATTGAATAGGCCTTGAATTGAATAGGCCTTGAATTGAATAGGCCTTGAATTGAATAGGCCTTGAATTGAATAGGCCTTGAATTGAATAGACCTTGAATTGAATAGGCCTTTAGATGTAAATGATTTTAAGAGACTAATTTTCAGCCGGAGAGATTATTCATCAGAATCTGCTGAATCAGTTTTTATCTGCCCTTTTTCACTGACAGCTTTTGCGACCATTACCTCAGTGGATTTTATGACCGCATAAATCCTGTCTCCGGGCTTTATATCCAGCTTTTCCACTGCCTCTTCCGTAACTACAGAGGTAAGGACTGAAGGTTCCAGCTCAATGGTGATCTTGGAGACAAGCCCGCTTTTCTCGACTTCAAGTACCCTTCCGGGAAGCTTGTTTCGGGCTGAAAATTTGAAACCTACGTTTTCCCAGGAGGTTTCGTCTTCTACGGCTTCATTGATCAGTTTTTTGTTCAGATCGTATTCAACCAGCAGTTTTCTTCCCAGATCGGTCAGGAAGGTACCCTGGTCCTTTCCCCCGCGCACAGTAACTACCGCAGGTTCGCCGAGAGCTTCATTCATTTTTTTAAGCATCATCCAGGCGTGCTTGTACGAGATTCCGAGTTTCTGGCAGGCTTTCCGAAGAGATCGTTCTTCGTCAATTGTTTTCAACAACTCAGCTCTGCCAGCACCCATAACCGTTCTTCCATCTTCAGTAAACCAGAGCTTTGTTTTCGCTTTCACAGACATTCACCTTTTTAGCGGAGCACATGGACAGAACTTGCCTTGAACTGGGCATAGACCGGGACACCCGGAGAGAGATCCATCTCTTCTGCCGACTGCCGTGTTATGAGGGCGTTCAGGGGGACCCCGCAATCAACCTTCACCCGCACAAGAGCTCCAAGTATCCAGACTTCCGTAACCCTGCCCTGCAGAGAGTTTCTGATGCTGGATTGTGTGGAAGTTTTACTTAAAGCTATGTTTTCGGGCCTCAGGAAGGCATAGACCTGATCTCCTGCTTCCATATCTCCCGAGGCGTCGATTACTGCTCCCCCGGTCTCGATCCGTAAAAGCCCGCGGTCAGCAGAGATGACCCTGCCTTTCAGCACGTTTTCAAAACCTACAAAACTGGCTACCTGGCTATCGACCGGATTTTCGAAAATATCTTTAGGAGTACCGACCTGTATAAGCTTACCATCCATTACGACTGCAATCCTGTCAGCCATTATGCGGGCTTCTGTCTGGTCATGAGTAATATGAAGCACAGTCAGTTTATTCTTTTTATGGAGAACCGAAAGCATTTCCCTGGCATTTTCCTGCGTGCGGGGGTCAAGCGCACTAAGGGGCTCGTCCAGGAGGAGAATTTTCGGGTCAGTGACAAGGGCTCTTGCAAGGGCGACTCTCTGCTGTTCTCCTCCTGAAAGCGTTAGAGGGTTTCGGTCAAGAAGATGGGTGATTTTCAGATCTCGGGCAGTTTCCAGAACACGTTTCGGGTCTTTTATTCTTTTCATCCTCATCCCGAACTCGATATTCTTTTTCACGCTCATGTGAGGGAAAAGCGAATAATTCTGGTAAACAAAAGCAAGGTTGTGCTTTTCCGGAGGCAGGTGTGTTACATCTTTCCCATCAACCAGGACCCTTCCGGAATCAGGGACATGAAAACCTGCGATCAGTTCAAGAAGCAGGGTTTTTCCGGCCCCTGTGGGCCCAAGGATCACAAAATATTCCCCTGATTCAACTTTAAGGCTAAGCTCGTCCAGGGAAAAATTCTTCCATTTCCGGGAAAGGGATTCAATCTCTATCATATATACTCCAGCCTGCGGAAATGACTCTTATTACAAGAAATATCGAAAGCGTGACCAGTATAAGCAGTACGGCTATGGGTCTGGACGCCGAAAGCCCGTAAGAGAGAAAACGGTCATAGATAAGAGTGGGCCCTATCATAGGGTAGTAGGCGATAATCACGACTGCTCCAAACTCACTTATAGCCCTTGCCCAGGTCATGACTGCGCCTATTAAGAGATGCCTTGCTGAAAGCGGGAGGGTTACAAAGAAAAATGCTTTCCAGAGAGGAGCTCCCAGAGAACGGGCTGCATTTTCAAGTCTAGGGTCCACACTTTTGAAGCCTTCCCTTGCAGAATTTGCCAGATAAGGCAGGGACACGAAAAGCATTGCGACCACAATTCCCGGAAGAGCATCGCGGAACTGGATATAGGGTTCAAGGGGTCCGCCAATAAGCCCCCTTGACCCGAAAACCGTAAGAAGGGCAATTCCTGCAACCGTATGCGGAACTACAACAGGCACATCAATTATGCTCTCAACCAGCCTTTTTCCGGGAAAATCAAACCTTGCAAGAATGTAACCTGTCGGAGCTCCGAGAAAAAGAGCAAGGAGGGTTGCAAGAAAACCCGCATATAGAGAGAGGAAAATAGCGCCCATTACTGAACTGTTTCCTGCGGCTTTTACCAGGCCCGAAAAATCCCCCACCAATTGCCCGAAGATCATGTTTGCAAGAGTCAGGAAAATAAAAAGGAAAAGAACGAGCAAGATAAGGGAAAAGACGAAAGTCATAGGCTCAATTCGACGGATTTTTCGGGTTGTGGCTTTCATTCTTATACCCTTTTACTGCCGTTTTTGTTTTTAAGTAATTCCCTGCGTCCTTGAATTCTGAAGTTCACCTTATCAGAGGTGTTTGAAACAGGTTTCCGGACCAGGGAGAGTTCATCTTTATTCCACAAGAGCCTGCAATTCTTCAGGCATTTTATCTTTTCCTTCGGAAATGGCAGGGACAATCGGAGGCTGTCCGTTCTCTATGAAAATCTGCTGACCAGGCTCATCGAGGAGGAGTTTTACGAATTCAGTGGCAAGTTCCGGGTTTTTCGCATTTTTGGGAATTGTTACACCGTACACGATAGGAGATCCCGTAACTACTTCTCCGTTTGCCATTTCCACCTGGACTTTCGAGTAATTGTCAGCATATTCGATAGACCCCAGATCGATTTCAGGTGGGAGCTCCACGTATTCAAAGCCGTGCTGGACAGCAACACTCCTGTAGATATAGAAATAGTCGATTTCCCCGGTCTCAAGGGCAGAAGAAAGTTCAACTTCCATACTCCTGAGCATGATCTTGCTGGTGTCAGGAGAGAGGGCTTCGGATGCAGGGACGTGTACCAGAACTGTCCCGTTTTCCTCTGTTGTGGCAGTCATGCCAGTCTTATTCAGGATCAGGTCGTCATAGATCGTGCTGTTATCGTAATAGAACTCTGCGAGCTGTGTCACCATCTGAGTCCTGTAGCCGCATGGATCGTCGTTAGGGTTAGAAAAGCCGTAGGTTACCCCGGGACGCCTGAGGATCTCATACCAGTTGTTTGCATTGATCTCGTCGCTGTACATGCTTTCATTCGTGTAAGCGATTACGATCTGGTTTCTTGCAAAAGCCGCATACCAGTCCGCATATTCCGGCATCATCAAGGATGGGATCAGGACATAATCCGCAGATGCCAGAACATCAGCCTGCTTTCCAAGTTCGGTGATCTTTCTTACACTCTGAGCACTCCCTGCAGCTTCCCGCTGAACATCAACCCCCGGATGCTGGGCTTCGAACTCGGCTTCAAGCTCCTCAAAGGGCACACTCAGGCTTCCGGCATGGAAAATTGTCAGGACTTCCCCTGAACCTGAAGAAGGATTTCCAGAACCATTTTCCATTGTTCCGGCACTTTCGCCCTCTGCCTGGTTGTCAACGCATCCAAGGCCTCCAAATATAGTAATCAGGATTAAGAAAACCGCGATTACCTTGAAAACTTCGATTTTACCTTTCATGGTTATGTGGTCTTTAACATAACACATATAAACCTTTTGAGTAAAACTGCCACGTTTTCACATAAAGGGAGCCTGGATAAACAAAAAAGAAGGAGTAGAGGCTTAAAAAAGCGTTTTCCATGCGAAAAAACGGTCCATATAAAAAAAATGTAATTCAGAATTAAAATCAAGAATCAAAAATCAAGAATCAAAAATCAAGAATCAAAAATCAAGAATCGAAAAGAATGAAACCCAAGTTAACTTGTATTTATTTGAAAAAGGCAGCTCGTAAAACATCCAAGGAATAAATAAAATAGTAGAATTGAAGTAAAATTTACTTACCCATATTTAATAAGATGAGAATATATAAAAGCAAAGTACTCCTGAATGATTGTGATATTTTCAGGAAAAATTTCTATAAAATGGATAGTACTCATATACATTATTTGATCCTTTTAAAGGTGTCCTTATGGATGGTTATAATATATTCTTGACGTTGCTTGCGGTCTACATAGCCGGACTTGTGGCTATTGGCTGGTACTTTAATAAAAAACAGAAATCTGTTACTGACTTCTGGCTTGCGGGACGCCGGATTGGCCCCTCAGCCCTCGGATTTTCAGCTGCAGCATCATGGCTGACAGCCGGAGGACTTCTTGCGGTTATCGGGTTTTACATGCTGCAGGGAATGGGTTCTATATGGGCTTTTGTCGCCCCCAACATCCTCGCCCTTCTTATCATTGCAATACTTGTGGGGAAGATCAAGAACCTGCCTGCAATCACACAACCCGAACTTCTGGAACAGCGCTATGGCAGCGCAGTCCGATGGCCGATTGCCCTGATCATTACTGTAGTGATGATTCTTTTTGCGGTAGCAGATGTTACAGGGCTCTCCCTGGTGCTCCAGGTCTTCTACGGCCTTGATCCTCTTTATGCTGCAGCTATCGTTGCAATTGCAGTCTCCCTTTACGTAACCCTGGGCGGGCTTTCGGCGGTAGTCTGGACAGATGTTGTCCAGTTTGGTTTCCTTGCGATCTTCACAATAGCAATGGCTTTTGCCGCAGTAGGAGCAGTAGCTGATGGAGGCCTTAATACTCCTGCAATAAGCAGCTCAGAGCTTTTCGGAAACGTTCCGGCTACGTGGTGGAACCCCTTCTCAATTGGCATTCCCATGGTTCTTATCTTTGTGCTGGCAATCATCCCGGGCTGGATCACAGAACAGGACCCCTGGCAGAAGGTATGGGCTGCAAGGGATGCAAAATCAGCCCGTCTTGGGATGATCATAGGATCCCTTATGATCACTGTAGTTTTCGCGGCATGTGCTGTAATTGCAATAGCTCTCAACGCCATTTACCCTGAAATAGCAGGAATGGGTTTTCCTGCAGGAATGGCTCTTGCAGAACCTGCGCTTCTTGCCTTTGTCAGTGAACGTTTCGCCTCAGCCCCCCTGGTAATAGCCCTCAGCGCAATCGGGCTTGCAGCAGCTTCCATGTCATGTGCGGACACTTTTGCAACCTCGGGAGCATCCTGTATCTCAAGGGACATTTACCAGAGATACATAAAGCCTGATGCTACAATGAAGGAAATGCTGGTTGTAAACAGGATCAGTGTGCTCATTATTGTGCTTGCTGCAACTGCAGGCTCATTTGTAATCCCCAATATAATCGATGCAATTCATATTGCAACCTTTATTGCAAGCGCTTCCTACTTCTTCCCTCTCATGGGAGGCCTGTACTGGAAAAGAGCTACGAAAGAAGGAGCTTTTGCAGGGATGCTGGTAGGATTTGCAGTCCAGGTAACCCTTGTAGCCCTGGACTTAATAAGGACTCCTCCCATGGCACCTTATTACCTTGAAACAATCCATCCGGCCCTGATGAGCCACGGTGTTATTGTGGGAATGGGCCTGAGTGCCATTGCCTTCTTCGGGATCTCCCTTATGACAAAGCCCTCAAGCAGGGTTAATCTTGCGCCCTTTTTCGAAGAGGAAGCCGAAGAGCTTGCCCGCTACGAAACACGTGAGATCAATGAGGCAGACCCCTCATACAGTGCTTTCCTCAAAAACGTGGATGAGAACATTGCAGGGGAGCGCACCCACCTTCAGCTTAACCTCCGGGCTTCAGGAACTCTCACCTGGCACGAACTTGTGGAAAGGCTAAAAACCAGCTCACCGGCATGGGTTACTCCAACAGGGCTTGATTCCGTATACAGGCTGACCCATGGAGACATGCTTGCCTGCGTAGCTGTTACAAGGGGAAGCGGAGAGCGGGATATCTGGCTCAAAGCCGAACCAAAACTTGAAACCGTTGGAAGACAGAAAAAAGAGCTTTTTACAGCTTATGAAGAGCTTAAAAAAGTGCTTGGTCAGAAAGGAGTTAAACTGGACTTCTACTAAAAAAGGGTTATTAAGAAAGGCTGAGGTTCTTAACCGACCCCGGCCATTTATTTCTTTTTTGGAATTTAACCGCTTCAAGAATATAGAGCTTTTTCAACGATTTTTTTCCCAAGCTGAACATCTTCCAGGGAGAAGACTTCCAGGTTATAGACACCCCTGTAGTCGGAAAGCAGTTTGAGGACCGAAAAATCGACGCATCCCTCCCCTGGCACCATATGTTCGTCCCCATCATATTTTTCAGTCCACTGCCCACTGTTGTCATGCAAATGAAGGTGAATAATATGTTTCTGCAGGGTCCGGACAAACGTCCTGAGTTTTTCAGAGTCTCCCCCACAGGTGAGGTTCGCGTGCCCGATATCAAAAGTAGCCTTAAGATGGTCGGAGTTCACAATTTCAATGGTCCGAGAAAGTTCTTCTGCTTCACAGCAAAAGTTCGAGGGATCTGTCCCTTCCTTATTTTCAAGCCCCAGCATAACTCCATAGTCTTCAGCCAGAGAGGCAAGAAATTTGAGGTTATTGACCATTGAAGCAAAGGATTTTTCTCTCTCGGTCCCAACTCTGCCAGGGTGCAGCACAACTACATGAGACCCTATTTTGTTTGCAATTGACATGGACTCTTCAAGGAGAGTAAACTCTCTGTCCCCCATTTTTGCAGTATCCACCTGCAGGGCTGCAGGGTACTTAGGATCTGCTGCAGAATAGGGGGCGTGAACAGTGCCTGCAAAATAGTATGCTGACATTTCGTCAAGGATACGCTCAAGTTCTTTCTTTTCAAGTACCGAACCATTATAAATTCCCAGTTTAGGGACATATAATTCTATAGACCCCACATTTTCCTTTAGTTCCTGAAGGGAACCAGCAAAGGATGAAGCTCCGAAAATCACACATTTAGCAAGGAAACCAGATATAAAGTTCTTTTGCGGTGCTCGTAACAACCAGAAAACAGCAAAACTGTGTAAATTTATGACAGAACTTGTGCCCTGACGGAAAAAAAGATGAGATTTGCATGTAACCCGGGGCAGAAGGCTTTAAATTGCTATAAAGATGGAAATATAGCCAACATATTTATATATAATAAATTGTTACCAGCCCTTCTTATTAAAAGAATTAATAAATAGTTTCTAACTAAATAGATAGTTGTGTCCTGAAGAATATATTTTTACTGAGAAGAAGGACAATAGAAAATAATTAAAAGTTATAAAACGGAAAAATGTCCTTTTTGTCCCTGAAAAAAATAAAGGATATTGGTGAGATTTACATTTTATAAAAGTTAGTAATATAAAAACCACGTTGTGATAACCCATTATTATAAAAATAGATAATATATTATTAAAAATAAATAAAAAAATTCATTCGTAACAATCGGAATCTTTATATGATACTGGAGAAAGTAAAATTTATTTTTTTATATATATATGGGATTTTGTTTATTTTAACCGGTCCAATACATCTTATAAAATTGATTGTATAATATATAATCATATAATAATATTTTAAAAGCGTCCTTAATTCGAAAGGTTTATGAATGATCCTCTCTAATCCAAAATTTAATGCTCGTCATCATCATTTTTATTTGCAATGAGATGGCAGACGTTTTTAAAAAAATGTATAACGTTTTTGAATCCAGCTTATTAACATGTTAATAACATAAAGGAGGAAAATGAATGGAACCACTCATAGGCATGGGAGTGCTGGCACTTATTGGCGTAGCTGCAACCATTGCAGGTGCCTCAGAGGACCTCGAATCCGATGTCGGATCCCAGAGTAATCCCAACTCACAGGTCCAGTTAGCCCCCCAAATGATGTTTCCGCACAGAATATATAATAAAGCGGTATCGGGGGAACCACCCTCAAACGCGTTAATGTGCTCGGTAGGTGCAGCCGTAGCTACAGTATTAATAAGTGAATTTACTTTATCTCCACTCTTTGCACTGGTAATCGGTTCCCTTGTTGCAGCATGCGTCCACGGCACCTTTGCCGTCACCTCTGTAATGGGCCGTTCAGCCAGCCAGAGGCGCTTCAAGCAGCCAATTTATCTGGATATGATAAGAAGTCACACCCCGGTAATCATGGGATACGCATTCATAACAACTTTCTGTATCCTTATTGTGTCTTATATGATGACCGTCGTGCTTGGACATCCATTCCCGCTAACCATGCTTGCCTTTATCTGGGGTATTACAGTAGGTGCAATTGGTTCATCTACAGGTGACGTCCACTACGGGGCAGAGCGTGAATTCCAGCAGTTCGAGTTCGGTTCCGGGCTCAATGCTTCAAACTCGGGAAACATTGTCAGATATGGAGAATCCGGGGTCAGAAACGGGTACGATAACTCCTGGTTCTGTGCCAAGTTCGGAGGTCCTGTCACAGGCATTGCTTTTGGTATGACTGTATTCCTTGGTAGCTGGGTTACCACTATTTTTGATCCTGCTAAAGGCCTCACACAGGGTTGGTTCTCTGTTATCGCAGGTGTCGCCATTGTTCTTATCTTAATTATCTGGAACTGGAAGATTGAAGTCGAAGCTCGCAAGGCATTTGGGCCTTACAAAGAAGACAAAACCGAGGAGGCTTCAGCATGATTGACGCCCTTATGGCTAATATCATTTGGATGGCATTCATTGTAATTGGTGGCGTCCTGATTTCCTGGAGTGTCCACTTCGTGCCTGTGGGTGGTGCACCTGCAGCTATGGCTCAGGCAACCGGTATCGGTACTGGTACCGTGCAACTGGCAGCCGGAGCAGGTCTGACAGGACTTGTCAGTGCCGGGTTCATGATGAACGTGACAAAGGATCTTCCCTTAATTCTTGCCTCGGGTGCAGTAGGGGCAATGATCATGATTGCTGTAACCATGATCGTCGGAACCTGGGTCTACGTCTACGGTGTGGGCTGTGTGCCTTCCTCAGCAAAGGTAAAAGTCGACCCTATTACAAAATACAGACAGGACCTGTATGTCTCCCAGGGTACTGAGGGGCACGGACTTCCAACAGTCTCATTTGTCAGTGGTGTAATTGGCGGCTGCCTTGGTGGAATCGGCGGAGCCCTCATATATTATTCTCTTATAGAAGTGGGTATTACTGCAGGTCTCAGCGCAGGCGCAAGCTCTTCGGTTACAGGGAATGAACTTGTAGGAATTGCTGCAATGTTCGCAATAGGCATCTTCTTCGTGAACGCTGTGATTCCCTCCTATAACATCGGAGGTACAATCGAAGGTTTCCACGACCCCAAGTGGAAGAAGTGGCCAAAGGCGGTAATATCTTCCTTTATAGCAACGATATTCTGTGCCATTGTGGCAGTAATCGCAATTTCACAGCTCGGAGGTATCTAAAAATGTCTGCAGGTGGAGCAGGAGGAGGAGCCAAAGGCGGGTATCCTCAACAAACAATAATGGCTATTGGTGCAGTCGGCGGTCTCGCAGGGATTTACCTGGGCCACTTCATGCCTCCAGCATTTTCCTTCTTCGGAGGCCTTGGAGCAATCTGCGCCATTGTATGGGGTGCTGATGCGGTTCGCCGTGTTGCAAGCTACGGTCTTGGTACCGGGGTTCCATCCATTGGTATGATCGCCCTTGGTATGGGAATTGTCGCTGCCCTGTTCGGGCTTTCCGTAGGAAGCATTGCAGGACCCATAGTGTCCTTTATTGCAGCCGCAGTTATAGGTGCCATTATCGGTGTCCTTGCAAACAAGGTAATCGGAATGGGTATCCCCATTATGGAACAAGCCATGGTGGAAATTGCAGGTGCAGGAACCCTGGCAATTATAGGATTAAGCGTTGTCATTGCAGGGTCCTTTGATTACGCGGCTGTCGTTCAAAACGTGGTCG
This sequence comes from Methanosarcina sp. 1.H.A.2.2, assembly GCF_000979975.1. Lineage (NCBI taxonomy): Archaea > Methanobacteriati > Methanobacteriota > Methanomicrobia > Methanosarcinales > Methanosarcinaceae > Methanosarcina > Methanosarcina sp. 1.H.A.2.2. The sequence continues at coordinate 95,854 of NZ_JJQL01000079.1, read as the reverse complement.
CCAATGGATACATTGCACTGATCTTTATCATAGGCGGTATGGGAATCCTTCACCCCTTCAATGCTAACCTTGGTCCTGATGAGAAACAGGACAGAACTCTGATGTTAGCTGTTGAAAAGGCAGCCATCGCAGTAGTTATTGCAGGTTTTGCATCTTCACTCCATGAAGGACTGATGGCAGCCGGATTAAACATCTTTGTAGGCCTTGTTATCTGGGCTTTTGCCTTTATGAAGTACTATGAGCTTGTCAAGAGAGATGCACACGCGGTTGTTGGAACCGGGCTGCTGCCCAGTGCGGAGGAATTGCAATGAGCATGATTCGCATAGCTCCCGAAGTACACCTGGTCATGGACCCTGACACTGCAGTTGTAGCAGAAGAAAGGGCAGACTCGGTTCTCTATTCCATGGAACCTGTCTTTGAGAGAATGGACAAACTGGACTTAATTGCAGAAGATCTGTTAAACTCACTTTCGCCCAGCAAACCGCTCATGAACTCATGGCCCGGCCGTGAAAACACCTCCTATATGGCAGGAATTTATGGGAACTCTTTCTACGGAGTCGTTTTAGGTCTTGCCTTCAGCGGGCTGCTTGCCCTGATCATATTCATACAGAGACTGATCGAGGGAGGTATGTAAAATGGTAAATAAAAGAGAACCCGCGCCAGGATGGCCCATTCTGAAAGGGGAATATGAAGTCGGCGATGTAAAGGGCTGTGTTGCAGTCATTACCTGTGCGTCACACCTCCCAGGAAAACCTATTCTCGATGCCGGAGCAGCAATTACGGGGTCCTGTAAAACCGAAAACCTGGGTATAGAGAAGGTCGTTGCCGACATAATTGCAAACCCCAATATCAGGTTCCTGGTTGTAACCGGAGCTGAAGTCAAAGGGCACGTCACAGGACAGGCAATGCTCGCTGTCCATGCAAATGGTGTAAAAGACCACAGAATTGTAGGTGCTGTAGGTGCTATCCCGTATGTAGAGAACCTGAACGAGGAGGTAATTGCCCGCTTCCAGCAGCAGATCCAGACCGTAAACCTGCTGGACACAGAAGACATGGGTGCAATCACAGCCAAGGTAAGGGAACTTGCATCAAAGGACCCTGGTGCCTTTGATGCAGAACCAATGGTCGTGGTAATCAGCGACGAGGGAGAAGAAGAAGAAGAGGCAGGAGTAGTCAGGCCGGTCTCCGGTGAGATTGCAGTCATCCGCAGCAGGCTGAAAGGCATTGAAGCCCGGATGCTTGACATCGGAAACTTGAACAAGTTCCACTCAGGGATTCATGCAGGAAAGATTGAAGGTGCCATGATCGGGTTGACAGTAACCATATCCCTGCTTGGGTTATTACTGCTCGGGAGGTAATGAGGATGGCAGAAGAATACGGAAAAGGAGTGCCAATGGTGCTCAACCCTCAGATGGGCGCAATTGATGCTACTGTTGAGAGCATTCGGTACAGAGCACAGCTGATTGCGAGGAACCAGAAGCTGGATTCCGGGGTAATGTCCACCGGAATAATTGGCTTTGCAGCAGGCTTCCTCTTTTCACTGCTGATGGTAATCATACTCCCGTTAATGGCCGGTCTCTAAGCTTGAGAGGTGAAACTATGGAAGGAAAAGCACCAGCAGCGTATGTAGATCCAGCTGAGTTTAACGAAGTAATGAAAAGGCTCGAAAAGATCGATGAAAAGGTTGAGTTTGTCAACAGTGAAGTTGCACAGAGAATCGGAAAGAAGGTCGGAAGAGACATTGGAATTCTGTACGGCGCAGTGGTAGGACTGCTCCTCTTCCTGATCTATGTCTCGGTATCATCAATGTTCACAATATAATGAGGGATCAAAATGTTCAAGTTTGACAAGAAACAGGAAGTTTTCGAAGTAGGTGGAGTTAAGTTCGGCGGACAGCCGGGTGAATACCCAACCGTGTTAGTCAGTACCATGTTCTATGCAAGACACAAGATCGTGACCGATGAGGACAAAGGTCTCTTTGACAGAGCCGCTGCAGAAACTCTGTGGAACACCCAGGTGTCAATGAGCGACGCCACCGGAAACCCCTACGTAAACCAGATCGTGGGTGAAACCCCCGAAGCAATCAAGAATTACATCGACTGGTTCGTTGGGATCGACGACAGGACCCCCTTCCTGATCGACTCCTCAGCCGGAGAAGTGCGTGCATTCGCAGCAAAGTACTGTACTGAAATCGGAGTTGCAAACAGGGCAATCCATAACTCCATCAATGCAAGTATTGAACAGTCAGAAATGGACGTACTCGCAGAGAGCGATGTGGAAGCCGCAATTGTCCTGGCTTTCAATGCAACCGACCCAACCGTAAAAGGAAAGCTTGACATCCTTGAAGTCGGTGGTTCCGGGCAGACTAAAGGTATGCTCCAGGTCGCTAAGGAATGTGGAATCAAGATTCCCCTTATCGACGTTGCTGCAATGCCCCTTGGCGCAGGTTCTGGCGCAACAATCCGCTCAGTGCCAACAATCAAAGGAAAGCTCGGCCTTCCTGTAGGCGGCGGATACCACAACATGGCCTCAGCCTGGGACTGGCTCCGGAAATTCAAGAAAACCCAGCCTGACCCAAAAGCAATCTACATGCCTACAGACATTGGTACCAACCTGGTAGCCCAGATTGCAGGTTCTGACTTCCTGCTCTACGGTCCTATCGAAAACGTCAACCAGATTTTCCCGGCTGTAGCCATGGTAGACATCATGCTTGGCGAAACCGCAAAGGAACTTGGCGTTGAGATTGCCGACCTGGCTAACCACCCGGTCACCAAACTGACGTAAGTTCAAAATATATTAAAGGGATCGCAAGATCCAGAAGCAAAGAGGCGTTTTCTCTTTGCTTTTTCTTTTTTTGTTTTACCGTGGATTCAGTAATTTATTTCAAAGTTTTCTCATCATTCCCAGTCCATAGTAGAGGTAACTGTGAGGCCATACCAGCCCCTGAAGGTACACCAGTCCTAAAGGTACCTTTCTCGTGGAATTATTTCTCCTTCAAGTAGTAAAGAAAAATTATGAGAGAAAAATTATGAGAGAAAAAGAAACTTAAACAGAGAAAAAACAGAGAAAAAACAACAGAGAAAAAGTTAAACCTGAAAGAATTTCTTGTATTCTCAGATTATTTATTATAAGGAAAGTACCTGACAGACGAGGAAGTATTAAAGAGCCTGCCAGATACGATGAATCCACTCCCAACTCGCTTTTGTTGGGGAACAAATATGCCCTGTAGAAGATCAGATTATTAAGGATATGTAAAGTCCTGACGGGATGTTTATACAGAACCCCCACCCAATCAGAAGGTATACAAATCCATTTCCAGACTCACCATTTGTCAGAGAGTTAACCAGTGTCTTTCGAAACTGGAGAGGACAACAAAGACCATACAAACTGTGAGCATATAGGAAATAAGTAACCTGATTCTCAAGGCTATTCGAGCCCCCATTCACATTCTAATTTATTTAATTTACATGTCGTACACTGTTTTACATATATATATAAAGAATTGTGAACTGATATTATCTGTTTTAGATACGGTGTCACTTCCCCACTTTAGTACATGGGAGGAAAGTTCTACCTGATGCGGGCCATACAGTAATGAACCGAAAATAATGAAGCAGATGGATTTGTCAGAAGTTCCAAACAGGGAATATTATGTGTAACTGCAGATTGACTAACCTTCCTGAAGAATAATATAAATTTACAAAAATTATCAAAAAATGGCACTAAACAGAAAGATTTAATATTCGGTAGCACTTACCATTATATAAACTACTGATAAAGATTTTTAGATTTTAAAATAATATATTATATATGATAAAACAAATTTTCTAAGCTTTGAGCCGGAAGAGATAAAAAGCCATTCGTATCAGGGGCACAGACTATGGATCGTAGCATAAAGGACCGGAAAGCCAGACCATCTTGGGTGAAAATATGCTGATCAGAAAAAATATATCCCTTGATGATAAATACCTTAAAAAGTTGCAGCCCCTTCTAGACGCCAATGACGGGAATCTTAGCGCCGCAGTCAGGGACACAATTGAAATTGCAGATACAGCACTTATGTATCATAAAAGCATTGATGAAGCAATTATATTTTTAAAAGAAACCCCCGCAAAAGAAGAACTGAACGACACAATCAAGAACGGGGAAAATATCATTATAAATAAAACAATGCTCGAATGGCTTTTCAGGAATACAAAAGGAAGGCTTACGGATGAAGAGCTGGTTAATGAGCTAATCAATCCTTTTGAAATTAGTGATATGAGAGAACTAGAGGACTACCTTAACAAGGTTTCCAGAAACTACCAGTGGACAATCAGAACATCAATCAAGTGTGAGGATATCCACAACCCTGAGTCTGCCCTTATACTCATTTCCAATGCCACCATAAACAGCAGAGAGTTTTTTGCCCAGCTTATAGCCCATTTTCTGGCCAGATGGAAACAGCTTGATGTGGAACACATTTTCAGACGGGCAAATTCAACCCAGATCTCATTCAAAAAGAACCTCTCAGTGTCTCTTAATGAGACCATGCCAGGGATCCGAAAACACTTTGGTTGCCTTGATATAGTCTGCAGAGAACTTGACGATAATACAGAGTTCTGGACCCAGTTAATGAATACATACAATGTTGAAAGATACAACCTTGTGACTTTGCACCGAACCCAGTTCGAAACTTTTGCAGCCGGTGATGTCCCGAACCCGACAAAGATACTGGAACGCCTGTGCAAACAATCAATAAGCGAAATGTCTCTTCCAGATTTACTGGTTTACTTCAGGAAGATGTACCTGACAACCCAGCTGGTAAAGAATATAGAAATCTGTCTTGAACCAGAAAAAGAATCAGTAACCATCTATCATGATTTCAAAAATGAAAACGTTATCCACAACCTTGCAGAATATTTTTCAAATATATTCAGAGAAAACGGTACACCTTTTGTAACTTCTTCATATTCAAGTATGATCGTGTTCAGGTTTTATAAAGAACACCAATCTGCAGACAGCTCCGACTTATATGGAATAGAAGAATTCAGAGAACCTGATTTCTGTTCAAAAGACTAAAACTCCTGAGAAAGACGGGCTGCTCAAAGAATCTGGAAAAAATAAAAAAGAAGGTTAAATTTCTGCCAGTTTAACCTTTTGCGACCCCAAGTGGGATTACTCTTGCAACCTTGCGGGCAATACCAAGTTCATGCACGACATTTACTACCTCACTGCTGGACTTGTACACGCCAGGAGCTTCTTCCGCAATTACTGAAGGGTGAGTTGCCCTTACAGTGATTCCGTGGGCTTCAAGGTTCTCTTTTATGCTCTGACCATGGAACTCTTTCTTTGCATGAGCCCTGCTCATAATCCTCCCGGCTCCGTGACAGGCACTGCCGAAAGAAACGTCCATAGCCTCTTTTGCACCGCAGAGTATGAAAGAAGGTGTCCCCATGCTTCCGGGAATTAAAACCGGCTGTCCCACGTCCCTGTATGCGGCTGGAACTTCCGGGTGTCCTGAGGGAAATGCTCTTGTTGCCCCTTTTCTGTGCACGTAAACCTCTTTTTTCCTGCCGTCAATAGTATGTTCTTCCAGTTTTGCTACATTATGGGCAACGTCATACAGGAGGCTCATTCCCAGGTCATCGGCATCCCTGCCAAATACCTTTTCAAAAGACTCGCGTGTCCAGTGAGTGATCATCTGCCTGTTTGCCCAGGCATAGTTTGCAGCGCAGAGCATAGCTTTGAAATAGTTCTGTGCTTCCCTTGACTGAGCCGGAGCACAGGCAAGCTGCTTGTCCGGAATTTCAATCCCGTACTTTTTCACAGCCTGAGAGAGTTCTTTTAGATGGTCCGTGCAGACCTGATGCCCTGCGCCTCTTGACCCGCAGTGGATCATTACCGTAACCTGGCCTTCTTCAAGTCCGAAGGCGGAAGCCACTTCTTTGTCATAAATCTCGTCCACATACTGGACTTCAAGAAAGTGGTTGCCGCTCCCGAGAGTTCCTATCTGAGGTTTTCCGCGGGTCCTTGCCTTTGCGCTCACATGAGAAATATCTGCTCCTTCCAGGTAGCCATTCCCCTCACAGTGTTCCACATCCGCTTCCACACCATACCCGGCTTCTACTGCCCACTTTGCACCCTCAAGAAACGCACTGTCAAGTTCCCGGTCAGAAGCCCTGAACCGGCTTTTGGATCCGACACCTGAAGGTATATTATTAAAAAGCTCATCAGTCAGCCTTTTTATTTCAGGAACTACATCTTCCTTTTGAAGGTTTGTGCGGATTAGCCGTACCCCGCAATTGATATCAAAACCCACTCCACCGGGGCTGATAACTCCTTCCTCTGCATCAAAAGCGGCAACGCCTCCTATAGCAAAACCGTAGCCGAGGTGGGCATCAGGCATTGCCATGGAATATTTCTGAATGCCAGGAAGAGTTGCAACGTTTGCAATCTGGTCGATAGTACCGGGCTCAATGCTTCCAAGTAAATTTTCAGATACAAACAGGCGCCCTGGAACCCTCATATTAGGAATGTGCCCTCTTGGGATTTCCCAGCTATTATCGGAAAGCTTCCGGACCATGCTATTTATGTCTCGGTGTACATTTTCCGTACCCAATTCCTCAGTACCGATATCTTCACTCTCTACCATAATTGATACTCCCTGCTCCTTTACGTGTTATGAATATAATTCTGATATTAATATAACCCTGATATTAATATAATCCCGATATGAATATAATCCTGAAATTACCCATTTACCTTACGTTTCCTTGATGATCTACAAATTACTCCGGAAACACAAATAAGATACACTGTTTCAGACTGCATTAAAGACCAGGAATTTTACAAAATGCCTGGAACGAGTATAGCTCGATAATAACAAGCCGCAAGAACCTGATTGAATTAATTAGTTAATATAGCGAGTTAACTTAAATTTGGCTGTTTAAACTCACTTAACCGGTTAAGTGGGATAGGTAAATTTAGCATATAAAAATTCACCCCAGATTTATAGTGCAGAATAGGATAATAATTCACGTACATGAAGATATGTATGGCGTGAAATAATAGAAATAAACAAGAGGCATACATGAGAGTCATGCATAGCAGCCATACATTCCAGCCATACATAAAGAAATCAAAAAGCAGCTATACATTCCAGCCATACGTAAAGAAATCAAAAACTACTGCTCCTTAAATATCAACAACAACCTGAGCCTTCCAGCCGGCGGCAGTCTTCTCGAGTTCCAGCTGATTATAAGTGACAGCCTTAATTTCAGTTTCAAAGGGATGGCTTCCAGGATAGTATTTTTCACCTGATGCCAGGGCTTTTATTGAGTACTCGCCTTCTTCTTCCCTGATTTCCTCTACCCGGAACTTCCAGAAAACAATCTCATCGACCTCAAAAAGATATAAAAGCTCAGAAAGCCAGTCCACAAGCAGAGATTCCAGATCAGGGGACTTAAGGGAAACATCTCTAGCCGTCTCTCCTGAAACCTTCCCCGTGTCAATTATAACATTGAACATAGCAAGAGCTGAGTTTTCAAATACCTCTTCCAGAGTATTTCCATAGGCAAGGAACTTTACATCTGCAGTGTGTTCCAGATACTCATACTTTTTTCCTTGAGACGACATAGTCCAGTATTGGGTTTTGTCTTACATTAACCTATCCGCCTCAGGAGCCTGTTTTCAGGCATCAAAAAGATTTAAAAACGATTTCGCCGGCTGAACCCTGAAACCAGCTAAAATCAAAAAACGCTGAAAGGTATCAGTCCAGCCTATTCCAGATATAAATAATCCGCTGGACTGCAGTAATGTGGCTGGTCACAGCAATCAGGATAACAGCCCAGCCAAGGATGGTAAAACCTACAATCGAAGCAGGATAAAACGAATTGGCGAAGGCGGCAAGGATTATGACCACAAGACGGTCAGCCCTGCCCATGATCCCTCCGTAATATCTTCCGAGATTGAGTGCCTGGGCCTGAGTCCCGAGATAACTCGTAAGAAGCACGCCCACGATTGCCGCAACCCCTATCTGCCAGGACACATAACCTGCAAAAAAAATGCTGCAGATAATAAACACGTCCGAATAGCGGTCGATTACGTGGTCGAGGAAATCACCCCTCGGTGTTGCCCTGTTGGATTTGCGTGCAATTACCCCATCCAGGGCATCGAAAAGTGAGTTAAACACTACCAGGATGCCTGCTAATAGGGTGAGTTCGTTATATACAGGAGAATAATAAAAACTGAGCCCCGCAAAGAAAGCACAGATCAGGGAAACTATGGAAATCGTATCAGGTGAGACCTCATATTTTATGAAAAAATCTGCCAGCGGGTCAATAACTCTCGAGGCAACGGGTCTCAGGGCATTAAATGTCATGGTACTTGGGATCTTCCTTTTAGTTGTATATCCGTTATAGAAGACAGGCCTGAAAGAATAGCAGCTTATCCTGCGTCTTATGCCGATTTGAATCTACTTATTTATATTATTTCCTTGTTTACCTGCCTTTTGATATTTATACTTAAGGCTGTATGTTTGATTATCAGTGCACTCCATAGATAATACTTACTTAACTCACTTTTTACTGTTTATTTTCACTTTTTTACAGCTGCAAGCTCATACAGATACTTTATTCTGCAGGAGTGCTCAAGCTGCGTTGTCACAATATACGCCTCTCCGGAAGTCCTTCCGATGGCAAAAGTCCCATGGCTGAAGACCACAGCCCCCCTGTGCCCTGAAAGAGCATCTGCCAGGTTTTCGGCAAGTTCCGGGCTCCCGATCCCGCCGCTTACCACAGGGATATTCCCAAGGAAGTACTGCCCTTCACTATCCACAGGAACGATCACCTCTCCGGGGCTGGCAAGCAGGGACTCCACCACTGCATAAGGACAGTGGGCGTGGATTATTGCAAGGGCAGAGGTTTTCCTGTAGATTTCCCTATGCACTACAGTCTCGGAAGATGCAATTATATCCAGGGATGAAGTATCCTGAATATCGACCTCAACAACATTATCGCCGGTGATCTCATCAAGGGCAGTTCCGCTCCGGGTAATAAGCATCTTATCCCCGGCTCTGACACTGATATTCCCAAAATTTGATTCCACAAGCCCGTGTTCTACCAGCTTGCGCCCGTATTTTGCCATTTCCTGCCACATCTTATGTGAGATATAGAGAAAGAATGCCATAAGGTTTATGCGCCGCAACATTCTGAAAACAACAAAAACAGGGAAAAGGCAGACAGTTAAAACATTGCGACAAACTCCCGAAAGGGAGATTCTGCCATAAAGTTTATCTGTGAGTATTGTATTTAGATAAGTTTGCTGTCAGCTTCATTGCGCCTCGTTGGCTCAGCCCGGTAGAGCGAGTGACTTGTAATCACTAGGTCGCGTGTTCGAATCACGCACGAGGCTTTATAAAAAAAGTGTTTAAAGTCCACTTTCAGGAATAGTGAGAGTGTGGACATAACAATTTAGAAATTAAGTCTTCAGGAAAAGTTAAAATCTTTAAATTACGCCTCTATTTTTGATGTAAATAAGGAATTAATTTTGAATTTTGTGGATCACTGTTTTACTGAGAGACTGAGCCAACCCCGTATTTTAAAAAAGATCTCAGCTCTGAAAGTTCTCGCTCTGAATATTGCTTGATATTGATAAAGTTGAAAAAGAGATCTTTTTATTTGGCATGAAAGTAATGTGATTTGAAAAGTACTTTCATTTCTTTGTGCCTGTTATTTGAAGAATTTCATGTTTGTTTTCATTTCGGAGTTAGAGCGGTCAAACAGATCAGATGTTTTGAAACTGATCGAATATGTTGAGCATAAGAGATAAAACAATAATAGCCCTTTTTGCTCCTTTTTTCATGATTTCCGGAATAAAGAATCAATATCGGCAAACACATAAAAATTAGATAACTAAAAGATTTTAATAAACAAAAGTTATTATTAAATAAATGATTTTATTAAAGGAGGAATTATGATGAATGAGATAAAAATCGGGGATAAAATTCAGGATTTCAGGTTAAGAGACCATAAGGAGAAAGAAGTGCATCTCTATGAATTAAAAGACAGGAAGGTACTCTTATCATTCCATCCTCTTGCCTGGACAAACGTCTGTGCAGAACAGATAAGATCCCTGGAGAACAACCAGGAATTGTTCACCAGACTGAACACAGTGGCGTTTGGTATAAGCGTAGACCCCATACCATCAAAGAGAGCCTGGGCCATGGAACTGGGGATTAAACACATCAGACTTCTTTCGGATTTCTGGCCACATGGTGAGGTTGCCAAAAAATATGGCATATTCAGAGAAAAAGAAGGAGTCTCTGACAGGGCGAACATAATTATTGATGAGGAACGTAGAGTGATATTCTTCAAAAGATATCTGGTTCATGAACTTCCCGATATGGATGAAATAGCAAAAGTCCTGGAAAGATCTGACCTTCCACAGATGTCTCTGTAATTTAGAGATTTTTCTGAGCACCAATAATTTGTCAATCAAAGTTATGCTGGCGCACCCCACAGCAAGGTGCGGATATTCGACTGAAATTAAGCAATCTTAATTTTATTTTTAGGGCCTTCTTGTCGACTAATTCATCATTTTTGGCCATTGATATTCACAAGAGAAGAATAATGTCATTTTTTGAAGAGATCTGCAGAAACTGGGAAAGAAGAGGTCAATGTGGATAAGAAAGAGGAGAAACAGAAGGAAAAGATGAGTCATCCTGCTCAATTGCCAAGCAGCGCATCAATCCCATTATACAACCCTTTCAGTGCAATGCTGAGCCTGCGGACTTCCACCTTCCATACATTTTTGCTGACCTGGACATCACCTCCGGCTTTGACAGCTGCCACCCAGATGTATTTCCGGGTTATTTTTTCATTGTTAGAAGGGGAATGAAAAACATTACCCGTTTTCTGGTTACTATATTTTTCATTAATAAGAAATTCATAGATCTCCTGAACTCTTTCGAGCAATGTTTGTTCACTTTCGGAACCTGAAGCTCCAAAAAGGACAAGATTCCAGAGGCGGAACTGCACCTCATGACGTTCAGATGACAGTTTTTTAGAGTTGGAGATCTCAAGCATCTTTCTGAACTCAAGATAGATATCCGTATTTCCGAAACCTGAAGGCAGGATATTTCCAAGCGAGATCATAAGATGAATGCACTCATGAAAAAGGATTCTGGCTATAAGGAATTCTACTCTCTCCTGCAAGTTCCAGAATTTGTTTACAAGAGCCTCGTCCCAGAGCTGGTAAGGGTTAACAAGGATTATGGACCTGTAAATAATCTTTTTTTCTTTCCTGGAAACCAGACGTTTGGGATAAAGAACCATCCCCTGCATTTTTCCAAAAAACTGAACCCTGACCGCCAGGTCCCAGCAGCATTCCCATTCCCCGGAATTTACACACTTTACCCGGTAGTATTTTCCATCAAAATTAACCTTCCCGAGCAGCCGGTACATATCCTTACTGTGTACCTTTATCAACGACTTAACCCTGGATTCTCGATAGATTCCAAGGTCAAGGTAAGGAACGTTCGGGACAGAAGCATAAGAGAAATAAGGTGCATATGGATTAAGATCTTGAAATCCCTTAGACAATGAGCCTGAATAATCTTGCCAATTGCCGCCTTTGCCCTCAACTGGCGGAACCTTTCGTTTCATGAAATATCCCCCTTTGACATATCCCATAAGATATTATTATTAAGGATATATAAAAAATGATCAACAGGCAGGAAAGTCAACTACCCGCCACTGAAGTGACGGGAATCCTGCTTATTTCATCTTGAAACAAAGGTTTACCCTTCCTGAGAAAAGGCAGATATCTTATTCTTTTTCAGTTATTTTCAGTTATTTTCACTTATTTATACGTATTTTCACGCATTTTCACTTATTTTCACATATTTGTACTTATTATCAGTTATTTTCAATTATTATCAGTTATTTTCACATATTATCAGTTAATTCATTAAGAGATCCACAAACCGGACAATTATTTAACTTCGAGAGAGAGATTTCACTGAAATGTCCTGAAAGCCCATTCCAGAACAGAAGGCGGCCTTCCAGAAGCTTTCCTTTTCCAGTCAGAAACTTAATTACTTCATTTGCCTGAATAGAGCCTATAATACCCGGAGTTGCACCCAAAATCGGAAAAACTTCTTTTTTGGAAATTCGCGGAAAAATACAGTAAAAGCAAGGAGTTTTTCCAGGAATTATCGTAGTGACCTGACCGTCATACCCTGTAACCGCCCCATGAATAAATGGAATTCTCCTTTTTACGGCAAGCCTGTTAAGCAGATGCCTGGTTTCGAGGTTATCAAGGGCATCGACAATAATATCACATTCAGGAATCAGGGATTCGATGTTTGATTCGGCAAGCATTTCTCCAATGATTTCAACCTCAATTCCGGGATTCATGGAAAGAAGCTTTTCCTTTGCGGATTCAACCTTTGCCCTCCCAATATCCTTCTCATGGTGGAGAAACTGCCTGTTCAGGTTACTGAGATCCACAGAATCAAAATCTGCAAGAATTATTTTTCCGACCCCGGCTATTGCGAGATATGTAGAAATTGGGCTTCCGAGTCCGCCTGCACCGACAACCAGTACTTTAGCATTCTTCAGCTTTTCCTGCCCCTCTTCTCCAAAAAGAAGGATTTGCCGGCTGTATTTTTCACGCTCAAAATCATTCATGAAAGATCTTCCAGAATATTCGTCTCGAATATTGATTTTGTTGGCCAGTCTCTGAAAATGATATTATCCAGAGAAGTTAAAACCATTCCAGTAGTGATTGACTTCTTAATGCATAACCTCTTCGGACAGCCGAGGAAAGGCAAGGAATGGAAGCTTTGATTAAACCTTGAAGTTGATTAAACTTTGATTAAAGAGAATACTTCAGATTCCAGTGTTTAAGGCAAAAAGATATATCACTGCAAAGAGGGGGATAACCCGCAGGCATACCAGGGGTTACGAATCAGAATTTGTTTTGGAAAAATTAATTAAGGCAAGGCCCATAAAAATAGTTAGATCATTTTTAAGATTACTGGACCCGGGTACTGCTGCTTATTATTGCAAAGCCCTTTTACAGGCTTACAGATGAGATGCTGGAAAAGAGATATTTATAAAGGTTTTGAAATTTATGAAAGTTCGGGATTTGAAAAATAATATCCTCAATATTAAACAGGAATTCTCTGGCTACTTTAAAGAACGAGATGCTGAAATCAACGGTTCTCTTCTTGCCCTGCTCTCGGGAGAACACATTCTTTTGCTGGGCCCTCCGGGAACTGCAAAAACCCTGCTTGCAAACAAAATCTGCGAAACTATCGAAGGAGGGAACTTTTTCCATTATCTCCTTACTCGTTTTTCCACTCCGGAAGAAGTATTTGGACCACTTTCTCTAAAGGCGCTTGAGAAGGACGAATTCAGCCGGAGGGTAGAAGGCTACCTGCCAACTGCACATATCGCCCTTCTTGACGAAATATTCAAGGCGAACAGCTCTATCTTAAACAGCCTTCTGACAGTTCTGAACGAGAGGAAATACCATAACGGCAAGGAGGTCATGGATGTCCCTCTCTTTTCCGTATTTGGGGCTTCCAACGAACTGCCCGAAGAAGACGAAAGCCTTGAAGCCCTTTACGACAGGTTCCTTTTCAGGTATAGTGTGGACTATATTCAGCATGAAGAAAACCTTGAGGACCTCATTTTCGAAAATACGGAGGACTTCCTGCCTTCAACGAAACTCTCGATTGACGATATAAGGGAGATCCGGAAAAAAGCAAGGGATATGAGTGTAGACCCTGAGGTCCGGGCAATTATAAGAGGGCTGAGAAGAGAGCTTAAGAATTCCAATATCTTCGTTTCGGACAGGCGCTGGAAGAAGATTATAAATGTGCTCAGGGTCGCTTCAGCCGTAAACGGGCACACAAGCGTAAACAGGATGACTGTTGTCCTGCTCCAGCACATGCTCTGGGACCTCCCCGAACAGAAGGAAACTATCAGGAAACTTATCCTGGATAGAGTTGTCTACGGAGGCACTGATACCGGAAAGCTCAAACAGAATGTGCTTGACCTTAGAAATTCTGTTTACATCTGCCTGCAGCAGGAACTTCCGGACCCTGTGTCCTGTAATAAGTGCTTTGAAGAAGAGAAAAAGACGACCGGCGGCATGAGGACTTCCAGGTTTACGGGGGCGAAAGCCCCGAAGAGTCTCACATTCAATAATGCCCTTGATTTTTTAAAACACCATACCGAATTTCCGACCCACACCTACAGTTTCGGGCTTGAGTACAGCAACATTAACGGGGCGCTGAGCTTCGAAGCCGTGGCAGAGCAGTTCCGCCGGAGGAACGGTTTTGAGTTCAAGCTCAGCCTGGACTACGGAGACAAGAAACTCTACGAAAAAGAGTACGAAAACCTTGAGGAAAGGCTGAACTACTTTAGAAAGCAGGTGCAGGAAGAAGAAAAAGCCCTTGAGGAAACCCTCAGGGAAAACATCTGGGTTTCCGGACAGGACAGCAAGGAAATCCTGATGAAATACCGCTCAAAAAACACGGATATTTACGAGATTGCAAGCCATCTGAACGAAATCCGGACCCTGCTAGAAAAACCGAAAATATTCGATGTAGAACTCGAAAAAGCAGAAGTCGCCTGAAAAGGTGGTTCCTGAAAACCCGAAAAAGGCAGGAAACAAAAAATATGCAGAACCTGAAAAGCTCGAGAAGAGATTTCGAAGATCTTTCCGGATCAAAACGGGCATTATCTTTTGATCAGGCGTTTAACCCCTCTACGATATTGAATATTGAACTACGGGAATTCCTGGCAACTCCCCGAAAAGTGCCTCACGGGCTCAGAGAAGAGATTGCAGAGGTACTTATTTATGAACTCCTCTCAGAAAAAGACTACGAAATAAAGGACGAAAAACGCTTTATGGAAAAATTCGGGGTTTTTTATCCGATCTTCCTTAGCATGAGAAACCAGCAGGCATGGGAAGAAATAAAAATCCTTGCAGGAACCAACCGGATGGCAGGGATTTTTATCCTGAAAAGTCTGCTGGAAGAACTTTTTACGCTTCTTGATGATTACAAAAAAGTAGAACCGGATTTGTTCAGGAAATCCCAGAAAGGACTGGAAAAAAGTCTGAAAGCCCTGAAAGAGCTGATCAGTGAAACTCAGGCTGTATGGGAAAGGAGCAGGCTGGAAAGGGCTGAAAGCCCTAAATACTCTGACTGGCAGAGAAATGCGAACGAATGGCAGGACAGAAAGAGAGAAGGCAAGAATAACCAGGGAACAGAAGATAATAAGGGAAATTATCTTAGAAATGCTGGAAACCGGTCAGAGGATAACCAGGATCAGGAGCCTGAAAACAAGGCGGCGTCGGAAAGACTTGCCTCAATTACCCGGGAATTCATGTTCAGCGAAAAGGCTGGAGAAGTGGTTGACTCTGTAATAGGAGAAAAGATAGCTGCAAAGCTTGAGGAGCTTATCCCTGCCCTCGAGGACCACTTAGAAATGCTTGAGATCCTCTCCATGCTCTTTCCGGGAAGAATGTGGGACTACTCCTTACAGGCTCTGCACAGGGAGTACTTTGAAAACCTTGAAAAGTATGCGGCAATCCTCAGGAAAAGTTATGACCTGAATGAGATTCTCGAACAGGTTGGCAGAATTGAGCTTGAGTACGGCTCAAAGAAACTGCAATTGTCGCCGCACAGCAAAAGTGAAGTGCACTCAATTACCTTTTCAGGTGAAATCCAGACCCTGCTTCCGATAGAAGCCGTAAAACTCAAAAACCCGGTCCTGAAGCTCAAGTTCTATGCGGATATGCTCGAAGAAAAGCTCCTTACATACCAGCTCAGAGGGAAAAACTGGAACTCGAACTCTGCAGGAAAAAAGAGAAAAGGACCTGTTGTCGCCCTGGTTGATACCTCTGCTTCCATGCGGGGAGCCCCCGAGATTCTTGCAAAAGCCGTGGTCCTGGCAATTGCGAGGAGGATGTTAAGAGAAAACAGGGATGTAAAAGTAATTCTGTTTTCATCGAAATGGCAGACAGTTGAAATCGAGCTTACGGATAAAAAACGCATGGGCAAAGAGTTACTGGAGTTTCTCAAGTATACTTTTGGGGGCGGCACGGACTTCAACACAGCTCTTCGAGCAGGGCTCAAAGCAGTAAAAGAGGAGAAAACCTTTCAGGGAGCAGACCTCCTATTCCTGACCGATGGTGCCTCCGAACTCTCAGAAAAACCCCTTATCCGGGAATGGAATGAAATAAAAGCCAAAAGAAAAGCCCGCATCTTTTCCCTGATAATAGGAAACTATGATGCAGGAGGGCTGGACCAGGTCTCAGACCATACCTATATTATTCCTGATGCCGGAACCTGGCAGGTTGAGGAAAGTCCTGCAAGATTTATAAAAGCAATCAGCAGACCTATGAGGATGTTTTAACTGGTTGGGTAAATTGAAAGGATAATTTCCATACAGATCGGAATTTCCGAGATCTCCAGCTTCATTATAAAAAGGGGCAGATGTACAATTAATGTCTGCGCTTAAAACGCCTGCTTACCTCGTCTATGAACTCCTCCAGATCTTTCTTACCTGGCGGTTGATGCCTATAGATGCTTGACAAAACAACAAATGCCGCCTTTCTGCCTTTGGTGGAATTCCTGAGCAGCCCGATCTCGATCACTGTGATCAGAACCTCAGAAATCATTTTGCGGTCGCCGGGACTTAGATTACTCCACCTGTCATTGAGTTTTTTCGAAGAGACCTTTACTGACTCCTTCCCCTCGAAAGCTATTGTTGAGGCTTTTGAAGAAACGGTTTTTGAAATTTTTATTACCCGGTCCTTTCCGAAGGAGGCAGTTTTCGTAAATGTCCTGAAAGCTCTTCCCGGGAGATCCTTCATCCGCACTTTTTCAGAAGCAGACGACTCCCCCATTGGGTCTTTAGAAAATCTGCCTTCGGAAGTCCTGCTTTCCAGGATTTTGTGAATTTCTTCAAAGATTTCAGTGATTTCCTCCTTAGATCTCGTTCTAAGGTATTCTCTGAGATTTTCAATCAGTTCGGAGTCCAGTCCAGCAGAATCAGCTTCTACAGAATCGTCTTCGATGGAGGCAGGGTCTTCGCGGACCTCGACAAAGTCGGCGTCAATTACAGGACAGAACCCTATGAAAGAGTCGCGTAAGGAATCCTTCCCGGACCCCGGGGTTTTCCTGAGCCTGCAGCCGGAGCTTGAGAATCTCCTGAATATGTCCTGTTTGTTATTGAGCAAGAAAATCACATCCATGCCTGATATGAAGAAAGAATTACCTAACATCTACCAAAACCATTCATAGCCTGAAGTGGTTTCAGTATCATATTTACCACACATATGGTTCGTAATTACATAAACAGGTTTCATGCCGGGGTTTAATATCTTTTTCTGTTCACATTGCTGCTAAACCCGAATTATCGTGCCGGAAGATTGCGGAATATTGCAAACCCTGAACTGTCATACCTAACCGCTGATAGTAACGAAACGTCGTATTGAGAAAAAAAGCAACATTGAAAAAGGATAAAACGGGCTTTTTCCTTTAATCAAAGTTGCGCTGGCGCACCCCGCAGCAAGCTAGCGGGGTATTCGACTGATAATAAACAGCCCCCATTCATTCTTTTTTGGGGTATTCCCTTATAAAAGGCGCCCGTTCTTTTTTTGATGCCCCCGATTATAAAGGGTCCCCATTCTTTTTCAGATTCATTTCCCTCTTCATCAGAGAGTCAGGACGCTGTGAAAGCCCGGAATCTGTTGACCAGCTCCTGAAAATACAGAACAGGCTATTTCAGGGATTTTGAAGAAACTTTTTAATATATCTCTGCCTGGATTTCAATCCCCTTCCTGCCCTTCTCACCCCTGCCCCCGCTACAACAGTATGAGGGGGTACATAATTCCGGACCTTCATATCCCAGAACCCTGACGGACAAGTTTTTGAAAGCTGAAACGGTCAATCATTATTATAGATGATAACATATAATATTGGATAGCATATAATTAAATTGGGAATTATTGAATAGCATATAAATAAATTGAGCATAATTCCAGGAAAAATAAGAAAAAAACTTGTCTTTAAAATTTGTCTTTAAAACTTGCCTTTTGTTCTGCACGTGCTTGAAAACGAAGGAGCGCTGGAAAAGATATCCTGAATATATAATTGAAATAGAATGCCGAGAACCGGACATCAGGTGGGGGAAGGGGTGATAAACTTCCGGCCTCCAAAAACAGGAAGATAACAAGCCCGAAGGAATAAAATAGTCTCAGGGATAAAAGAGAGGAAGTTTCATAAGATAAAGAGTTAATGAGAGAACATTATTCACGATTATCTTTAATCCATGATTATCTTTAATCCACAATTATCTTTAATCCATAATTATCTTTACTTCATATTTTTGCCGGAGGTAGAAAATACAATGAGAGAAGGTCTGGACCCCTTTGGGGTAAGAGATAGCATCGAAACAACTGCCGGAAAAGCTACGATTTACAGATTGGGCAAACTGGAAGAAAAGGGCTTTGAAGGGATTTCCCTGCTCCCCTACTCTATACGGATCCTGCTGGAATCCCTGCTCCGGCATGCGGATACTGAAAAGCAGATAATAACTGCAGAAGATGTAGAGGCCCTTGCCCGCTGGAGCCCTGAAAATATAAACGAAAGGGACATTCCGTTTATTCCTTCAAGGGTAATCATGCAGGACTTCACAGGTGTTCCTGCGGTAGTTGACCTGGCAGCCCTCCGCTCGGCAATGGAGCGCCTTGGAGGAGACCCGGCTAAAATCAACCCTGTAATTCCTGCTGATCTGGTCATTGACCACTCGGTTCAGGTGGATTCCTACGGGACCGCATATGCCCTTGAGAAAAATGAGAAAAAAGAGTTTGAACGCAACGGGGAGCGTTATACCGTCCTCCGCTGGGCACAGAAAGCCTTTGACAATTTCAGGGTCGTGCCCCCCGGAAGAGGGATCATCCACCAGGTAAACCTTGAGTACCTGACCCCACTCGTGCACCTGAAAGAGAAGGAAGGCGAGTTATTTGCGTTCCCTGACACCCTTGTCGGGACTGACTCCCATACCACAATGATCAATGGGATAGGCGTGCTCGGCTGGGGAGTAGGCGGCATAGAAGCCGAAGCTGTAATGCTCGGGCAGCCTTACTATATGCCCGTTCCTGAAGTTGTGGGCTTCAAACTCTATGGAAAACCGGGACCCGGAGTTACCGCCACAGATCTCGTTCTTACGATCACCAAAATGTTAAGAAAGCACGGCGTAGTCGGCAAATTTGTCGAATTCTACGGGCCCGGCCTGGCTTCCTTAAGCCTCCCTGACAGGGCAACGATTTCAAATATGGCTCCGGAATACGGGGCAACTCTCGGGATTTTCCCGCCTGACGTGGAGACCTTAAATTACCTGAAGAGAACAGGCAGGAGCGACGAGCAGGTTGACCTTGTGAAAAAGTACCTGGAAGCACAGGACCTTCTTTACTCTATCCACAAACCTGAACCTCTTTTCAGCAGCACTCTCGATCTTGATATGGGTACTGTAAAGCCCTGCCTCGCAGGACCAAAACGCCCGCAAGACCAGCTCTTCCTGAACGAGGTCTCTGAAAATTTCCGTGAAACAATGAGGCAGACCTTTATAAGAAAGAAGGAAGGAGGCGTTGAGCTTGCCAGAGACTCTGCCTATCTGCGCTGGCTGGGAGAAGGAGGAGCGCCTGTAGAAGAATCCGAAGCATTCGGCATGGAAGAGGCAAAAAAGGTTGACTCCCATGAGAGAAACTTCAGGGTCACACATGGTTCCGTAGTGATCGCGTCTATTACTTCCTGTACCAATACCTCCAATCCATCGGTGCTCATAGGAGCCGGGCTGCTCGCAAAAAAGGCTGTTGAAAGGGGCCTGAAGGTTAAACCTTTTGTGAAAACAAGCCTGTCTCCGGGCTCAAGAGTGGCTACTGAGTACCTTGGAGCCGCAGGCCTTCTGCCCTATCTGGAAGCTCTGGGTTTCCACCAGGTCGGGTATGGCTGTACGACCTGTATAGGGAACAGCGGGCCTCTGCCCGAACATGTTGCAAAAGAAATTGGAGAAAAAGACCTTACAGTTGCAGCCGTACTCAGTGGAAACAGGAACTTTGAAGGCAGAATCAATCCGCTTGTAAAAGCAAACTACCTTGCATCCCCTCCGCTTGTTGTTGCATATGCAATCGCGGGTACGGTGAACATAAACTTCGAAACTGATCCCCTTGCTTATGACCCGAACGGGCTCCCTGTTTATCTAAGAGATATCTGGCCTGGAAACGAAGAGATCAGGGAGACCGAAAAGACCAGCGTAACGCCTTCGATGTTCAAAAAAGAGTACTCAGGTGTTCTGGAAGGCGCAAGCCTCTGGAAAGAGCTGGATGTGCCTGAGGGTACCCTCTATGCCTGGAGCCCGACATCCACCTACATTCAGGAACCGCCCTATTTTGTGGATTTCCCGCTTACTTTGCCTCTGCCGGGAGATATACAAAATGCCAGGGTTCTCGCTCTTTTCGGGGACAGCATCACTACAGACCACATCTCCCCGGCAGGAGATATCCCGGCAGACGGCCCGGCAGGCAGATACCTGATATCCTGGGGTGTAGACCGGAAAGATTTCAATTCCTACGGCTCGCGCCGGGGCAACCATGAAGTAATGATGCGCGGGACTTTCGCGAACATCCGGCTCAGGAACAGGCTTGTAAGCAGGGAAGGAGGCTGGACTGTCTCTCACCTCAAAGGGGAAGATTTCCCGCCTGAAGCCTGCGAGGGAATCCCGATCTATGATGCCGCTCTGCTTTATGCGGAAAACGATATCCCCCTGATTGTACTCGCAGGAAAAGAGTACGGGACAGGCAGTTCCCGCGACTGGGCAGCAAAAGGAACATTCCTCCTTGGGGTAAAGGCAGTTATTGCCGAGTCCTTTGAGCGCATCCACAGAAGCAACCTCGTGGGCATGGGAGTTCTTCCCCTGCAATTTAAAGACGGAGAAAACGCAGATACCCTTGGCCTCACAGGAAAGGAAAGCTACGATATCCTTGGCATTGAGAAAATGGAACCCCACGGAGAGCTTATCGTAAGGGCAAAGGACGATAACGGAGGAGAAACAGAGTTCAAGGTAGCATTGAGGCTGGACTCTGCTGTGGAGATAGAGTACTACAGGAACGGCGGAATTTTGCATAAGTTCCTGCGGGATTCAGTGAAGAAAAAATAAGAGGTCACTTATCCAGAATAGCACAAGAATATTTTTTTAAAAGGTTCCGCTGGCCTTAATAAGGTGTCTTCTTTTTTCCGGAACCTTTCTTTTTATCCTTATTAGATACGGGGTTATTTTAGCTCAAATAGGTATTTTGAAGAGGGATACATTACGAAAAATATTAGACCCCATACTTAAAATAAGTGAAGAGATTGAGGAGGCGGGAGTTTTAACATAGGAAAATATATTTAAAACGATTTAAATTTACAATTTCAACAAATTTAATATACTTATTCGATGATAATACAATTGCATTGTCACCCTATTTTTGGACCCAAAAGGTCCTTCGTGTTAAATCTTTCACGTATAATCAGAGGATTCCCCAATTTCAAAGTTTTTTGAAAATCCTCGAGGCATAACTGTGAGGTAGAAAATGAGTAAAAATATATGTTTCATAGACGGGCTGGAGGGCGTTCTGAAATACAGGGAAGTAGACATCAACGAACTGGTCGAACTTCCTTATGATGCAGTTTCCTATCTGCTAATCCGGGGAGAGCTCCCTGGAGAACAGGAACTTGCCGAGTACTCAGCCCGCCTGCATGCGGAGCGTGAAATTAACAGGGAGGTAATGGACATTATCCGCATGTGCAATTTCAATATCGATGCTATGGAAGTGCTGCGCACAGTCATTTCTTTCATATCTCAATTCGATCCGAACCTGAATGACAGCTCTCCTGAAGGAAATATGAGAAAAGCCATACGGCTAATTGCCATAGTCCCAACCATTGTTGCTGCATATTATAGAGTGTCAAATGGAAAGGAACCTGTGCCCCCTGACCCCTCCCTCTCTCACGGAGCCAATTTCCTGTACATGATAAAAGGAAGCAAGCCAGACCCCCTGGAAGCTGAAGTCATGGAAAAAGACTTTATTCTCAGTGCCGAGCATGAGTTGAATGCTTCCACCTTCTCATCCAGAGTTACAGCTTCAACCCTGTCCGACCTCTATTCAGCAGTTGTTTCAGGGCTCTGCACACTTAAAGGTCCCCTTCATGGAGGAGCAAGGGCAGAGGTTATGAATATGCTTGAAGACGTTGCCAGCCCTGAAAATGCAGAGAAATTTGTCCTTGAGAAAATTGAAAAGAGAGACAAAATAATGGGCTTCGGGCACAGAGTGTACAAGACATATGACCCCAGGGGCACAATATTCAAACAGCTCTCAAGGAAACTGGCTGAATCCAAAGGGGATATGCACTGGTACGCGACAGCCGAAGCAATCGAAAATACTGTTGTCCGCGAGCTTGTGGAAAAAAGAGGGAAGCCAATTTATCCTAACGTTGATTTCTATTCCGGAGTCATCTATAAATATATGGAAATCCCCCCGCAGCTTGCAACCTCGATCTTTGCAATCGGGAGAGTCTCAGGCTGGATAGCCCATTGCTTTGACCAGTATGAGAAGAAAAAGATCATAAGGCCAAGAGCTTTCATGCTCGACGAATGTTAAAATCTCAGAAAAAACCTGGTTATGCCTGAAAACTGGCAGGAATGAAAGAGATAGAAGAGGCAGAAGAATAAGAGTCAGATCAGTAAAACGAGATCTGACAAATCGGAAATGAGAACCAGAAATAAAACTGGGTTTTCAGGCAAAACAGGTTCATAAACAGAATACTGATTCAAGAGAAAACAGGATTTTCAGCGGCAAAAGCCCTTTTTCGTCATATTTTAAGTATATTAAACCATTGATATCGGTAACAGGGCATGAAGCTATTAAGCCCTGGAACCGGATAATCTTTTTATCATCTGACAGCTTTTTGATATCCAGATACCCATGAGTTATAGAGATTTCATAGACCGGTTAAAAGAAAACGGGAAACTTGTAGAAGTTCCTCAGCCCGTTTCCCCGAGATTCGAAGCTTCAAGAATTGCAAAAAAAACAAAAGCTCCGGTTCTTTTCCACGACATTTCAGGCTCAAAGGTTATTATGAACCTTCTTGGGTCCAGGGACGAACTTGCTTCCATGCTAGGGGTTCCTAAAGAAGAAATTATAAGAAAGCTTGCGGAAGTTTCTCCGGAAGGCGAAGTACAGATAGTTTCGGAGTCTCCTACCCTTGAGGTCATAAAAAATGAGGTTGACCTCACAAAACTTCCTATCCTTACCCATTTTGAAAAAGACGGAGCCCCCTACATAACTGCAGGAATTATAGTTTCCGAATACGGAGGCGTTATGAATGCTTCGATCCACCGCCTTATGCTTGTGGGAAAAGACAAACTAGCAGCCCGCCTTGTCCCCCCGAGGCATACCTACCTCCTGCACAAAAAAGCCATCGAAAAAGGCGAAACTCTGCCTGTTGCAATTGTTATCGGCTGCGACCCTACGATTATTTACGCAACCTCTACAAGGGTCCCTGTAGGAAAAGAATTTGAATATGCAGCCGCCCTGCGGGGAGCTCCGGTAGAACTTTTTGAGTGCTCAAACGGGATAAAAGTACCGCACTCCGAGATCGTGCTCGAAGGGTACATTGACCCTGTAGAAAAAGTTGATGAAGGCCCATTTGTGGACATTACCGGAACATACGATGTGGTAAGGAAAGAACCTGTAATCCGTATCACCCGCGTTATCCACAGAAAAGACCCGATCTATCATGGAATTCTGCCGGCTGGTCCCGAACACCTCCTGATGATGGGCGTGCCTTACGAGCCAAGGATATACAGGGCTGTAGGGGAAGTTACAACCGTCAAAAACGTGGTGTTGACAGAAGGAGGATGCTGTTACCTTCATGCAGTTGTGCAGATCGAAAAACAGACTGAAGGAGACGGGAAAAACGCTATTATGGCAGCCTTTGCAGCTCACACAAGCCTCAAGCATGTAGTGGTCGTGGATGAGGACATAAATATCTTTGACCCTAATGATGTCGAGTTTGCAATTGCTACAAGGGTAAAAGGGGATATGGATATTATGATTATTCCTAATGTCCGCGGAAGTTCCCTTGATCCCAGAGGAGCTCCTGACGGGACTACTACGAAAGTGGGAATCGATGCTACAAAGGTTCTTATTGAAAAAGAGAACTTCGAAAGGGCAGTGATTCCGGAATAATGATTGATATGGAGCTTTTAACAGGCAGGTAAACTTAAAAGGACTGCAGCCCGGGGTATAAAAAAACCCCTCGCCTTGCCTTAATATTTTATACTCATCCTAATATTTTATACTCATCCTAATATTTTATACTCGTCTTAATATTCTGTACTTGCCTTAATGTATTATACTCGTTTCAATGTTCTGTATTTGCTTTAATAAATTATAAGTGCCATAATTATACCTGCCTCAATATTTTTTCACCCTGCATTTACTATCTGGCAGCTAAAGAGGGAATTTTCATGTACCTTACAAAAGAAGAAGAACAAATCCTGAACGGAGAAGCAGGAGAGACTCTCAGGAAAGCAATTGAGATTCTTGTAGCTCTCGGGGACATCTATAGTGCTGACGGGTTGATCCCCATCAAAAGCGCCCAGATTGCAGGGGTCTCTTATAAAACTATAGGTGATGCCGGACTTGAATGGATCTCAGACCTTGAAGGACAGGTAAAGGTTCCCGCAATCCTGAACCCTGCTGGAATGGACCTGGAAAACTGGGAAAGGCTGAGAATTTCTCCTGAATTTGCAGAAAAGCAGAAGGCGATTATTCAGGCTTACAAAAAGCTTGGAATCCGTTGTGAATGTACCTGCACTCCTTATAACCTCGAAGGCTTTTCAGCAGGCTACGGCGACCACCTGGCGTGGAGTGAATCCTCAGCCATCTCTTATGCGAACTCCGTAATAGGAGCCCGGACAAACAGGGAAGGAGGACCATCCGCCCTTTCGGCAGCTCTTCTGGGAAAAACGGCAAACTATGGGCTCCATCTTGAGGAAAACCGCGTTCCTGAAGTCTCGATCAGGGTGGAGTGCCCGCTTAAAGAATCGGATTATGGAGCACTTGGATATGTAGCAGGCAAAATCATTGGGAACCGGGTACCTATTTTTCGTCTAAAGGATACTCCGGAAAAGGATGAACTTAAAGCCCTTGGAGCTGCAATGGCGGCATCCGGAGCAGTGGCTCTTTATCACGTGGAAGGAGTGACCCCTGAAGCCCAAAGGCTGGGCTTTGAAGAGCCGGAAGAAAAAATAATTATAGAGAGAAGCCAGCTGGATGAAGTTTATGAGAGCAGAGAAAGAGCTGGAAAAGAGCCGGACCTGATTACTATCGGCTGCCCTCACTGCTCTGCAGCCGAACTTAAGAAAGCGGCTGAACTCCTGAAAGGAAAAACCGTTTCAAAGGAAACCTGGATCTTTACCTCGCGGGAACTTGCAAAACGTTATCCGGATTATATCCGGACCATTGAGGGAAGTGGGGCTAAGGTTGTTTGCGATACCTGTATGGTAGTCTCTCCGGCAACCAACACCTACTCCTGCGTCATGGTGAATTCTGGAAAAGCCTTTGCCTACGTGCCCGGGATGTGCGGGGCTGAAAGTGTATACGGGAATATGGAAGCCTGCATCGAGGAGGCAACCGGAAGAAAGGGAAAAAAGGCAGGTGGTTCCTATTAAACTCAAAGGCCGGACAATTTCCAGGGGATGTGCAGAAGGGGAAGTTTTGCTTTCCAGAGACCCCATATCCTTCCTTGGCAGTGTGGACCCTAAAACAGGAATTGTTGTCGAAGAAAAACACTCTCTCGCAGGAAAATCAATCAAAGGGAAGGTCCTTGTTTTTCCCCATGGGAAGGGATCGACTGTTGGCTCCTATGTAATGTACCAGCTGAAGAAAAATGAGGCTGGACCGGTAGCGATTATCAATCTGGAAACCGAACCGATTGTAGCGGTAGGAGCAATTATATCTGAAATTCCTTTAGTTGATATGCTGGAAAAAAACCCATACGAGTATTTAAACGATGGAGACATTGTCCGGGTAAACGGTAGTGAGGGATATATCGAATTTATAAAACCTGAAGACAGTAAGAAAAAATAATGATGCAAAGTAAACATTAATGATGCAAATCAAACTTTAAACCTGCATACCGTGCCGTTTAAGCTTAAAACGTGAAAATTGCTTAAATGTAAACGCTAAAAACCTCAAGCTTCAAAGACGTGAAACTAAAAATGAAACAGGGACGAGAAGACCAGAGAAAAGGCAATGGTAAGTCAGAGACTGAAGAGATGATTTCACGCATATACCCTTCCATAATCAGGGTATTTGATGTATATGAAATCCAGAAGTCCGGAGAGATTTTCTATTTCTTCGGTACCCCTAAAACGGATGCCGAAAATGTAATGGGAGAACTCTGGGCTCCCCTCGAACAGCGAGGACTTGGAGGTACCCTGAAGTACGAGCTTGGGGAGCACGTTCTTATTGTCGCTCCTGTAAAGAAGACAAAGGAAAAAGTCTGGGTAAACCTCGTACTTTTCATAGCAACAGTGTTTACAACTATGCTCTGTGGGGCCTGGATGTTCGGGGTTGACCTCTGGAGCGATCCCTTGCAGGTTTTCCAGGGTTTGCCCTTCACCTTTGCAATAATGGCTGTTCTCGGCTCTCATGAGATGGCTCATTATGCAATGGCAAGGTACCATGGGATGAAAACGTCCCTCCCTTACTTTATTCCGTTTCCGACTTTCATAGGCACGATGGGAGCGGTAATCCGTTACAGGGGACCTATTCCTAACCGGAAAGTTCTCTTTGATGTTGGGATTGCAGGGCCTCTGGTTGGGCTTCTGGTTTCGATTGCAGTCACCATAATAGGGTTACATCTTAATGCGCCTACAGTCAAACCGTTGCCCGATGCCCTGATGTTCGAGCTTGGCCTCCCACCTCTTTTTGTAATGATCCAGAAGCTTGTCGGTGTTACAGGGAGTAACCTGCACCCCGTGGCTTTTGCAGGCTGGGTGGGGATGTTTGTAACCCTTCTAAATCTCCTTCCGGCAGGGCAGCTTGACGGAGGGCACGTGCTCAGGGCAATGCTCGGCAAAAAAGCGGATAGGGTCTCTTCGATGATGCCTCGTATCCTTTTCCTGACAGGTTTTTATGTGGTTTACGGGTTAAAGGGAGACGGGTTTATCTGGATATTCTGGGCTCTCTTTCTATGGGCTTTTGCAGCGGCCGGGCATCCATCCCCTCTTCAGGATAAAGTGAAGCTGGATAAAAAGCGTATCCTTATAGGAATAATTACCTTTATCCTTGGGCTGCTTTGCTTTACCCTTATTCCTTTTAACCCCATAACCTGAAAAGACTGGAAAATCTGAAGAGAACCGACACCTGAAAAAAGCACTGAAAAAAGGAGAAAAAAAATAATGGACGTGCATTTCCGGTATAGCAAAAAGAACTCTTACAGCTTTGCAGTTCTTTCACCTTTACTTCCTGAAGCCGGATTTACTGACATTCCCCTGAACGGGATCATGATCTATAGTTTAACCACACGTCAGGCAGCGAAGATATTCAGTGAAGTTGAAAATGCAGGGACTGACTCAATCTTCATTGCAGGAGGGGCTCACCCTTCCGGATCCCCCGAAGAGACACTTGAGTATTTTGATTACGTGGTGATTGGCGAAGGTGAAGAAACGCTTCCGGAACTTGTAAAGGTTCTGAAGGAAGGGAGAGATCCGGGAGAGGTAAAGGGAATTGCTTACAAAAACTCAGATACCGGTAAGATCATCAGAACTCCTGAAAGGCCTCATGTGAACCTGGATGCATATCCCTGTTTTGACCCGAAAAAACTTCGCTCCCCCATTGAAATCAGCCGCGGATGCCCCTGGGGCTGTAAGTACTGCCAGACTCCCAGGCTTTTTGGAAGGGAGGTCAGGCACAGGAGCATTGATTGCATCCTGAAGAATGCACAGCACTATAAAGACCTCCGTTTCATAGCTTCAAATGCTTTCGCTTACGGAAGCGATGGAGTTCACCCGAGGTTCGATAAGGTAGAAAAACTGCTCTCTGCCCTGCATGAACTTCCCGATAAGAAAATCTTTTTCGGAACTTTCCCCTCCGAGGTCCGCCCTGAGTTCGTGACCGAAGAATCTGCCGAACTTGTGAGAAAATACTGTGCAAACGACAGCCTTAGCCTTGGTGCTCAGTCCGGAAGTGACCGCGTCCTTAAAGAAATAAGGAGAGGGCATACAGTTGATGACACAATTTCAGCTGTTGAGTGCTGCCTGGAACATGAGATTATCCCGGCAGTTGATTTCATTTTCGGGCTTCCCACCGAAACCGAAGAAGATCAGGAAAAAAGCCTTGACCTCGTCAGCTGGATCTGCGGAAAAGGTGGGACTGTTAGGGCCCATTACCTGAGCCCACTTCCGGACACTCCGTACGCATCAGCAGTCCCCTCGAAAGTGAGCGACCATGTAAGGCGGGAGCTTGGAAAACTTGCCTATGGGGGAAAACTAACAGGTTACTGGGAAAAATACAGGAAGACCTGAAAGAAAACCTAAAAAAAGAAGGAGAAAAGGGTAAAGGAAAGCCGGCATTAATTCCGGTTCCGGCTTTTAAACCCCGATCCTGCGTTTTGATTTAACAGGCTGTTTTTGAATTAAATCGCACAAGGAGACCTTTGTTTTTGATCCTGTTACTTTACTGATTTCTTAGCTTTAATGGCTCGTATATTTTAAAGGATGTCTGTTGATCCCGTATTTAGTTCTCATTTTGAGATATGCTTATCGATCTTGTATTGTTGTGTCATTTATCTTAGCAGGTTATTTAGAACCTTCTGATACTTTTTTACGATTTAGGAGGCGTATGTTTTTCAGATTAGGAGGCTCTCATACTAACACATTTATGGCATGGAGATAAATTTTGTTTTTATTCCCGTATGTAAGAAATGCCTCAATGTATTTATAATTTGTTGTTACTTATTTTAAATTAATGCATAATAAATAATAATAGGGCAAATGTGGATCATAAAAACAAAATATGTAGAAGTATGTTTTCCAGAAGAGCAATTTACAGAAATGAAGTTTATACAAAAGCTGATCACAAATCACTAATTCCACTAAATGGAAAACTAAAATTCTATTAGAAACTCATAACCAGTTCATCTTTTTTGGCTCCGGCTTCAGGTCAGAGACGGTAAAATTAAGAGGGGAAGATCAAGGCTCAATTCAACTTGAGCCTCGCCTGCATTCCGAAAAGATACTGCTGGCTAAAATTACTTTTCAGGCCTTTTCTGCCTTTAAGACCATTTCCAGCCCTGCCTGCATTAATTCTTCTGCCCTCTCCTGCTTTTTTGCCTCGGCAAAGACCCGGAAAATTGGTTCGGTACCCGAAGGACGTATAAGGACCCAACCATCGTCATACCAGATCTTGACCCCATCAATGGTATCTGTTATGAGTCCCAGGTTTGAAGTTTCCTCCATAATTCTCCCCATAGTGCCCATAACATCCTTAGAAGGAGTTTTGGTCTTTGCATTGAAGTACACAGGCACGCTTTTAGTTAACTCAGTAAACTTTTTTCCCCCGGCAAGGATCTCAAGGATTTTGGCACATGCCATTGCTCCATCCCGGCAGTACTGGTGTTTGGGGAAAATAAGGCCTCCATTGCCTTCTCCTCCGAAAACGGCACCTACGTCCATCATCTTTCGGGCAACATTGATTGAACCTACCGCGGTCCAGTGAAGTTCAACCCCTTCTTCCTTTGCGACATCAGCCATGCGCTGGGAAGAACTGACCGGAGTAACTATAGGCCCTTTTTCACGCTCAAGCATATATTTCGCCATCATGGCAAGCAGAACTTCTTCATTTACGAATTCCCCGTTTTCATCCATAAAGACGATTCTGTCCGCATCCCCGTCATGCGCTGCCCCGAAGGCTGCACCTGTCTTTTTAACAAGGTCCGAAAGTTCAGTCAGGACTTCAGGCGTGGGTTCGGGATTTCTCCATGGAAAAGTCCCGTCAGGCTGAGCCCCAAGAGTAAGTACCTCACAGCCAAGGTCCCTGAGCAGGAAAGGAAGAGTAAGGGAACCTGCCCCGCAGCCCATATCCACAACTACCTTAAATTTCCGGCTGCGTATGGTTTCGGCATCAACTGCACGGATTATACTTTTTATATAATAATCATTAACTGAAGGATCAGCCCTGAAATTTCCCGTTTTTTCCCAGGAGACCGTTGAGAATTTGCCTGAAAAATAAATTTTTTCAATTTCCCTTTCCCCGTCCCTCGGGAACTCTGAGCCGTCTCCTGCAATCAGCTTGATTCCATTGTATTCCCTGGGGTTGTGAGATGCCGTAATAACGATCCCGGCATCCGCATAGTCGCGCACATAGTATTGAATGGAGGGGGTAGGGACAATCCCGACATCAATCACACTCAGGCCTGTTGCAAGAGCTCCGGCAATTGCTGCAGATTTCAGCATCTGGCCCGAAATCCGGGTATCGCAACCTATTGCAACCGTACCTTTTGAGCCCATGTATGTTCCAAGACTTTTGGCTAAATTGACTGCCAGTTCGGGGGTTACATATTCATTGGCAATACCACGCACACCATTAGTTCCGAATAATTCCATCTAAGATCTCCATCTTATCATTTACGTCAAAATTATACTATTATAAGGAAATTAGGTTCTAATTAGATTTATTATTGTAACCAGAGCCCTGATAGGAAAACAAAGTTTCGGTACAGAGAGATTGAAGCATTTTTGAAGTAAAGCAAGCAGCTTTTGAAATGGTGTCATTTCAAGATATCTAACTCAGGAAAAAACACCGATTAAGCACACCATATCCCTTTACTATGGCTGCCGTAAGGCAACTGGCTATTGGGCTGGAAAATACATATATCTTATTAGCTGAAAACTCGTTATTAATGGACATTGCAAAGATCGAGATGATAAGAGAGGCTATA
Source organism: Methanosarcina sp. 1.H.A.2.2 (assembly GCF_000979975.1). Classification (NCBI taxonomy): domain Archaea; kingdom Methanobacteriati; phylum Methanobacteriota; class Methanomicrobia; order Methanosarcinales; family Methanosarcinaceae; genus Methanosarcina; species Methanosarcina sp. 1.H.A.2.2. Next base: position 64,800 of record NZ_JJQL01000079.1, on the reverse strand, counting down.
AGAGCCAGAGAAAGTGCAGTCATTGCATTTTCAGGGGGAGTGGACAGTTCAACTCTTGCAGCCCTTGCATTTGAGGTACTTGGGGAAAAAGCCCTTGCCGTAACTATAGATTCTCCACTTTTTCCCCGGCAGCAGCTCGAAACAGCTGCCCAGACAGCCTGTGAAATAGGTATTCAGCATAAAATCCTCCCGTTCTCCCTTACCAGCGTGCCCTATTTTTCCGCAAATACAATTAACAGGTGCTACTTCTGTAAAAAAGCCCTTCTTGAAACCCTGGTGGAGTTCGCGGAGAAAGCCGGATATAATGTCGTGCTTGAAGGGACAAATGCTTCTGAAATAAAAGGGGAAAACCGTCCTGGGTACAGAGCAATTGAGGAAGCAGGTGAAAAGATTTTGTCCCCCTTTGTGGAGTTTAACATTACAAAAGAAGAGATAAGGGAGATTGCCACGAATCTCTCCCTTTCCGCAGCCAACAGACCGTCTGCAGCTTGCCTTGCCACACGTATTGCTTACGGACAACCTATTACCACCGAAGCTCTTGAGAAAATAGAAAAAGCCGAAGATTATCTATTATCTCTGGGTTTCACACAATTCAGGGTAAGGATGCATTCCAACCTTGCCAGGATAGAGGTTACTGGCAAGGAGTTTGAGGACGCATTCCGCAAAAAAGAAAAAATATCCAGGCATCTTAAAGCTCTTGGTTTTGACTATGTAACCCTTGACCTTGGGGGCTTCCGTTCAGGGAGTATGGATGAACCCCACATGCGGAAAAAAACTGAAGAAAAAGAAGAAAAAGAAGAAGAATGAAACAGAAAGAGAATGAAACAGAAGGAAAATGAAACAGAAAGAGAATGAGCTCAAAAAAGAATAAATATCGAAATAGATAGATTGACCAGATGAGCCTGATTGACCATAAAAAGAATGCCAGCGGAAGAAATATGACAGAAATTTTAATCCGAAAAGCCGAAAAAAAAGACCTGCTTGCAATCCAGAGGCTCCTATCCACTTATTTTCTGGATATGGAAGAGCTTGAGCCCGAGGACTTTGTGCTGGCTGAAAAAGAAGGAAAGGTGGTTGGATGTGCTGCCCTTATCAGGGACACATCAAATGAGAAGACTTTTCTGGAGCTCCACTCCATTGCCGTGCATCCAAACCTTCGGGGAAAAGGAATCGGAACCAGGCTTATGGAGTACCTGATAAATACTATTGATTTCCCGGAGCCTCCTGGAACCTCTGCCTGTGAATTATATGTACGGACGACTGCTCCGGGCTTTTTTGAAAAGCTTGGTTTTATAAAACTGCAGGACGCAGAAAAATTACTTCTCTGGGAAGACTGCAGAAAGTGCGAACTTTTTGAGAAGTGTGCACAGCACGCCATGAGGTATTTTCGAGTTCCCTGAAGAAACAGACCTGATAAAGGTTAACGAAACATTATTTTACAAAAAAGCACAATGAAGCAGCTTATGCTCACCCTTGGAATCGTCAATACCTACGACAAGATCAAAGTTCTCGATGCGCATTACCGGGCAATTGCCAGAGCCGCACCAATCTGCCATGCTTTTGGGTTCCACCTTGCCCTTTATGATTTCCCATTCAAAATGACCGCAGAAGAGCTGGTCGCATTCGTAATGGATAAAACCACTATAGGAGAATCGGGAAGTTATCTCAGGGTCCTTTACGAAAAAAACCACCTTTCAGTGTCCGATCTTCCAAAGAAAGGCTTTCCTTCTCACTTTGGAGAGATAGTTATTACCACTTCAAAGCCAGACCCAAAAAAACAGGTTATGCCGGTAAGAATCGCTGAAGAAGCGTTACGCAACCGTTCATTTCTATTTCTTGTGGGCCTCGGGCATAAGGGACTTCCAAAGGAACTCTTAGAGAGAGGGAAATACCATCTTGATATTACCTCTAAAGGACTTTCCCTTGAGACGTGCACTGCAATAGGGGCTATACCTGCCCATCTCTCAGGGCTAATGGAAAACCTGGAAACAAAGAAGTAATCTTTGGGTTTAAATTCCGGAGTAGGGGGGATAAAAATCATCGCTGGAGCAGCCGCTCTGAAATTTGAGTGATCTAAAAAAAAATTTCAAAGCAATCTAAAAAAATTCCGGAATAGATATATATTACGAATTACAATTAATAGTATGTTGTGGGTAAGAACGACACTTGCTGCGCTGCCGTGGGGTTTAGAGCCGAAAGAACTGGAATTCTAACCTGCATTAAAAGGGCTGATATTCAGAAGCGCGGAGCTTGAATCCATTCAGGAGGGGGTTTTATTCAGGAATACTGGAAGATTTACCTTAACCTGGAAGCTTGCATCCGGAAGGAACAAAATTTTAGCCCTGAGATAAGCGCAAGCATTGAAGAGACAGGAGGAAAATTTATGAGTGAAACGAATCAAGAAGACAGTAAGAGAAGTGAATATAGATACAAAAACCATAAAAACGGTTACCACACTGTAGTAAAAGGCTGTACAGATAGCCTTGACTCAGATGAATTAGACCTTTACCGCTTTATGATAGGCGGCGTGCAGGGTAAATAACCTGCATAAGCTTTTTTTAGTTCTCATTCCTAGAAAAGAAGCATGTACGATGTATATGCGGTCCGTGAAGATTTTCCTGTTTTAAAAGAAGTTGTGTACCTGGACAGCACAGCGACTACGCAGACCCCGATACCTGCAGTTGAAGCCATGGTTGAATACTTTTACAGGTATGCAGGCAACCACGGGAGAGGAGCGCACCGCCTTGCCAGGGAGACCACAAATCACTATGAAGATGCACGGGAGACTGTTGCCCGTTTTCTGAATGCAGATCCTTCAAAGACCGTGTTTACGAAAAATACAACCGAAGGGGTCAACCTTGTTGCAACCAGTTATCCCTGGGAGGCAGGAGACCACATCATTACAACCATGCTCGAGCACCATTCAAACCTCCTGCCCTGGCTGCGCCTGCAGAAGAAAGGGGTAAACGTAACAGTTGTAAGCCCGGACCGCAAAGGCATAATTGATCCTCAGATGATAGAAAATGCCCTCACTGACAGGACAAAACTCATCGCTGTAACTCAGATCTCAAACGTTTTCGGCTCTATTCAGAATGTTAACAGGATTACGAAAATTGCCCGCAGAAACGGGGTAAAAACACTTATTGACGGCGCCCAGTCTGCAGGACATATGCCAGTGGATCTAAAAGAACTTGACTGTGACTTTTTTGCAACCGCAGGACACAAAGGGCTGCTTGGCCCTCAGGGAACTGGCGTACTCTATATAAGACAACCTGATGTGCTGGAAAGCGCCTCAGTAGGAGGAGGTACGGTTTCGGACGTCAGCGGGCTTTCATACACACTTGAGCCGTCCCCTGCCTGTTTTGAAGCCGGCACTCCGAATATTCCAGGGGTTATCGGGCTTGGGAGAGCAGTGGAGTATGTGGAAAAAATAGGGGTTTCCGAGATTGAAAAGCATGAAGAGAAACTTTCCGGGGAAGCTGCAAAGAGGCTCTCGGAACTCGAGCACGTGGAGGTTTATGGGCCTGAAAACCGGGCAGGGATTGTGCCTTTTAATGTGAAAGGGCTTCATGCTCACGATGTTGCCCTGATCCTTGACCAGACAAGAAAAATTTGCGTCCGCAGTGGACACCACTGTGCAATCCCGATTACCCGCTTCCTCGAAGTTGACAGCACTGTAAGAGCCTCCTTTGCACTCTACAACACAGAAGAAGAAGTAGATATACTTGTAAATGCAGTCAACGCGCTCAAAGCCCTTGTATCCTGAAAAAGACCTGTATCCTGAAAAAAGGTTTCTTCTGAAAGGGTATCTGAAAACCGTATCCAGAAAAACCGCATCCTGAAAACTTCATCAGGCATTTAAGTAGAAGATACGCTACATTCTGGCGTATGTTCCTTAATTTTAAGAGATTGTTTTTAATACAGGTACTGGAGAATATCAGTACATAATACGAAATATAAATAAGTTGCTTTAACCTAACTATTTTCAGGAGCAAGATAAATGGAACGAATAACGAGCGGAATAGAATGCCTTGATTCACTCCTTGGAGGGGGCTATCCCAGGGGAAAAGGTATCCTTATCACAGGACCTACGGGTTCGGGAAAGACGATAATGGGTACACATTTCCTGTACAGCAACTGCTCCGCAGGAAAGAGGGGGCTTTTGATCCTTACAAGAGCACTTCTGGAAGATATTATCCTTCAGTCAAAATCGCTGGGGATGGACCTTGAACCTTTTATTGATTCCGGGTTGCTCGTGGTAGAAGATGTATTTCAAAGCAGGATTCAGGAGACGCTCTTTTCGTCCCGCCTGGGAAAAGGGCTTGAAGTAGCAGAAAAAGACCGGGTTGGGAGGGTCAAAGATCTAGCTGAAAATGTAGACATTGTGGTCCTGGACAGCCTTGGAGCTCTTACCAAAACACGTAATTGTGTGGGTAATGAAGCCCTCAGTAAGTTTGATGCCATCTACAGCATCCTGGCAAAACATGGCTGCACATCTCTTTTTCTCATGGACGACCGCGCCCATAACCAGCATCAGGGTTTTGCAGATTATCTTGTGTTCGGAAAAATAGAACTGAAAATAAAAGAAGAAACTGCAAACGGAAAACTATCACATATGCTTTCAGTTACAAAAATGAGGGGTACGGATCTCTCCGGCGAAAAGCTCTTCTTTGGGCTTACTCCTTCAGGGATAAGAGACAAATAAGTTTTTGAGAACTATTTAAAGAGCTGAAAACCTTTTCTCAAAAAATCTTTTTCTTGAATTTTTAGCCTTTGTGAAAGAGCTATGACAGTTGACGAGTTCACATCAGATTTTACAGTCCTGCAAGATCTTATTTTATAATTATTTTCGGACTCTGAGAGTATAGGATTTTAACCTTTTACCAAATTGCCCCTATTTTAAAGTAACCCGATGCCTTAATAAAAAAGTTTACTAGCCACATTCTAAATAAATATATCTATTACTTGCCAAAATATCTAAAAAAATGGGCTAAAAGAAGAAAAAATGGATTTATACAGATGTGTCAAAAGATGAAAGTTTAGAAAGATGTAGAGGCATGATAGGAAGATTTTATAAGATGTTGAGTCATACATAGCATAAGGAGAAATCTGAAGGCGAGAGTATGGATGAAGTAATAGAAATCTCGGAAAAGAAAAGTTTTATTTCGGGGTTGTTCGGGAAAACAGGCGATAGTAACTCCATCTCAGAGATATTAAAAAGGGCTAAAAGTCATTTTGATAAGCCTTTGAGAAGCATGCCGACGTACGACCAGGAAAAAGACGGACCTCTTGTAGTGTTTGAAGTGCCTGAAGAATTTAAGGAAATAGAAAGGTACTGGCTTCAAGAACCTTATGCTCTGGTATCGATTCTGGAAGACCGTAAAACAAGATACTACAGGCTTGTTGAACCTGCCCTCACAAAGTTTGAAAAAGATCTGCTCGAAAGACTTTACGAGGATTTTCAGGACATTCTGGTTTTGAACCCTACAACCTCTAAAATAGAAAAAGACGCGCTCCTTGTGGACAAAACCCTTTTCCTTCTTGAACGTTATAAAGCTGAAATTTCAGCCTCGACCATTCACAGGATAATGTATTACCTCAGAAGAAACCTGCTTGGTTATGAAAAAATAAATCCTTTTCTTTATGATCCTTATATAGAAGACATATCATGTGACGGTGTCGGAGTTCCGCTCTATATTTATCATACAAGATATCTCAATATTGAAAGTAATATTTCTTTTGAAGAAGAAGAGCTTGACTCCCTTGTAATCAAGATGTGCCAGCTGAATAACAAGCACATCTCTGTCAGCCAGCCAATCGTTGATGCAACAATCCATGATGGGTCAAGGCTTCAGGCTATGTTAGGGAGAGAAATCACTCCCCGCGGCAGTTCGTTTACTATCCGTAAGTTCAGAAAAGATCCGATAACGCCTATCGACCTGCTCGGCTTTAAGACGTGCGATATGGAAATGCTGGTATACCTCTGGCTGGTCATTGAAAACGGCTACAATATGCTTTTTGCAGGAGGGACGGCTTCAGGAAAAACCTCAATGCTTAACGCCACGTCCCTTTTCATGCCTTCCACAGCCAAGATAGTCTCTATAGAGGATACAAGGGAACTCTTACTCTACCACAACAACTGGGTCTCGGGTATTTCAAGGGAAAGCTTTGCCGCAGATGCTACGGGGGAAGTTTCCATGTACGACCTTTTAAGGGCTTCCCTGAGACAGCGTCCGGATTTCATCATTGTGGGTGAAGTCAGAGGCAGTGAAGCTCTTACTCTGTTCCAGGCAATGTCAACAGGACATGCAACAAGCTCGACAATGCACGCAGGAGATGTGCAGACTGTTATAAACAGGCTTACCCACGAACCCATAAATGTGCCTCAGATTATGCTGCAGTCACTTGATGTGCTCTGTATCCAGGAACAGGTGTACATAGAAGATAAAAGGGTAAGGAGAACAAGGAGCCTTGTAGAAGTCCTTAACGTTGACCCTGAGACAGGAGACCTTGGCATTAACGAACTTTTCAACTGGGAACCTTCTGAAGACTGCTTCTTGAAAGTTGGGGACTCCTATCTCATGCAGGACATCATGCACGTAAGAGGATGGGATACAGGCCAGTTGAGAAACGAGATCGAGAGTAGGAGAAAGATCCTTACCTACCTGTATGAGAAAAATATGAGGAGTTACATCCAGGTATCCCTTGTAGTGCAGGCATATCAGAGTTATCCGAAAATGGTCATGGAAGGTATAGAAAACGACACCCTGCAAGGTATGATACAGGATATGGTTGCTTAAGAGGGGGAACATGACTTACACTTCTGTGGACGAACTGGCATACAGAACTTTTGGAAACTTCTTTTACAAAAATAAGGAAAGCTTCCAGGAGCTCAAAGTAAAGATACGCCAATCCCATATTCCAATATCAGTGGACCAGTACCTGGCATCCGCCTTCATGTATTCGATATTTGCAGGCATAATCGGAGGAATCTTCGGGTTATGGCTCGGGCTGAAAACCTTTGGAGACCCTATTTCTCGACTCAGCCTTTTTGTGGATTCTACAAGGGCAGGATTTGCAGAAGAGTACATTTATTTACTTGCGATTTTAGTCGCTCTTTTGGTATTTATTATAAGTTTTCTTACAGTCTTTGGTGTGGCATACATATATCCTTATTTTCAGGCAGATATCCGGAACGCCTGTATAGATAAGTCCATGCTGCCGGCGGTAACTTACATGTACGCCCTGACAAGGGGCGGAATGTCAATCTATGATGTTTTCAGGTCTCTGAGTAAGTATACCCATATATTTGGCACAAGCGCGGAAGAAATCTCCTACATTGTGCGGGATATGGACTACCTGGGAAAGGATTTTATAAGTGCCCTTAAGGAAGCAAAGGAACGCACCCCCTCGGACCGTTTCAAGGATTTTATTGACGGCTTGATCCTTGTTTCAAGCAGCGGGATCATAACCGAATACATAAGAAATAAGTCCGAGCAGTACCAGGATATGGCGGAACTGGCAAACCGTAACCTGTTAAAGAGGCTGGATGTCCTTGCAGAAGTCTATGTGACCGTGCTTGTCGCAGGCCCATTATTCATAATGACAACCCTTGTAGTGCTGCAGTTTTTCCGGCCGGCTTCAGCTCAGATCCTTTACATGCTTATTTACGTGATAATACCTCTTTCAAGTCTGCTTTTTGTGGTGCTCCTTGATACCGTGGGAGAACTCTCCATGAGCCCGGAAAAGTCCGGTACATCCGGTTTTTCCATGAACCTTTCCGATATTCCAGAGATAGACTCCGGACTCAGCGTCGAAGAAGAGAAAGAAAGGAATAAAAAATTCCAGTTATACAGACAACTTTACAATATCAGAGACCTGGTGTTCAACCCTTACAGGACTATCCGGGAGGAACCCAGATACACATTTTTCTTTGGGGTTCCTTTTGGACTTTACTATCTTGCCCATCTGCCGGAGACGATTAAGGATAAACTAAGTTTTAACTTCCACTTTAATCCGAATTTTTCCCATATCAGCGACACCAGCATCCAGATAATTACCGGAATTGATGATTACATTATTATCTTTATTGTCATTGCCCTGATCCCCTTTATCATCTTTTATGAGATAAGGGCCTGGAGGATGCGTAAGATTGATGAGAGAATGCCTGATTTACTGAGGAACCTTTCAAGCATGAACGAATCTGGAATCTTGCTTTCAAATTCCTTAAAAATAATGGCAGAATCCAAGATGGGTATCCTTAGCAAGGAACTTAAAAAATTGAAGGAAGACCTCGCCTGGGGAACTTCTACTTCAAGAGCCCTCATGAAGCTGGAAAACAGCATCCGGACCGCTACATCAACCAGGGTTCTCCATACTCTTATAAAAGCAAACGAATCTACAAGCGACCTTAAAAGTGTGCTCTCCATTACCGCAGAACAGGTAAAGGGTGATGAGAGGCTGAAAAAAGAGCGCTCTTCGGAAATGGTGGTCTACGTCGTCACCATCTACGTAGCCTTTTTCGTCTTCCTTTTCATCGTTTACGTCCTGGCTGTGTACTTCTTCCCGGAAAGTGCATCATTCAAGAGTTCGTCTCAGGGAATAGGGGGATACGGAGGGATAGGAAACGGCTACTTCAACATCGAAGAGTACACGATGCTCATGTACCACTCAGCTCTTGTCCAGGCTTTTGCTTCCGGACTTATTGCCGGAAAAATGGGGCAGGGTTCAGTATACATGGGCCTGAAGTACAGTGTAAGTATGATGATAATTACCTACGCGGTCTTTACATTCATGGTATAAAGGGAAAGGGGATTTCGGTGCTTAACCGAACTGAAAAAAAGATGACATCTGACGAGCAGGCGGTTTCGGAAGTAATGGGGGTGGTCCTTCTCGTAGGCATAGTAGTAATCATGCTTAGCGTATTGGGTGTTTCTGTTTTTGCACAGGATGGACCTGATGATGTCCCCCATACGAATGTCCAGGAAATTATGGACATTTCCACTGACACGATCTACCTGAAACACAATGGAGGAGAACCCATAAGCACTGAGGATGCCGAGATAATAGTAAATATTAACGGCAGGAAGTATGTGTACACATCCTCACAAATTTACGAAAACCTGGGAAACAGCAGTGTCTGGAAAATTGGGGATACTATTGAAATCAATACGATGAGCACATGGAAGGTTAACCTACAAAATAACGACAAAGTGGAATTAGTTCTGATCGACACCCCATCAAATGAGTTGATCCAGAAAAGCAGACTTACGACAAGGTTTCAAAATGAGCCAAAATTCACAATTACACTCACCCCGATGGGAGAAATAACGGATACATCCTCATCAGCAAAAGATGAATCAAAGAAAGGATATGGAGAGAATTGGCAGGTAAATTCTAAAGATAGTAGTGCAGATGAATATAAAAAAGCCAACGAAAACAAAAACTGCACAACTTATTATCTCCCGAAAGATGTGATAGACACCAGTATATATCAAGAATTAGATTTCGGGATCAAGCCAATGGCCTACGGGGTCAGACCGGGGGATACTTTCTGTAACGTGACCCTTGAGATCGTTTACTATACGCATGATAACTCCCCATCCGATAATATTAAACTCAAATTCTATGACACCGACGAGCATGGGCATGGGGAATGGGTATACTACAAAGAAAGTCTTCCGACACACACTTCTGACTTTGAATCCGAATATATAAACCTGACATATTGCATCAATACCCCTGCCGACCTCGCTAATTTTAAGGTACGAATTGAAGCCTCAACAACAGCAGCTGCAAGCTCAGAGAAAGAGTTAAACATCGATTACATGGGGTTATGGGTAGAAGAAGATAACATATAAAGTGAGTAAAATTCAGGATAGAATTTTGAGACCGGATTTAATCAGGACTTTGAAAAAAGAGACTTATTACTATTTAAAAAAATGAAAAAACAGTGGATGGTGAGATCGGCTTGTCAGACGTAAAAAAACTCATTGAAAACTCCAGTGCTGTTTCGGATGTCCTGGGGGAGGTGCTGATGACGACAATAGCAGTTATCCTTCTCAGTTCAATTGCCGTGTCCATTTTTTCATACAACGGACCGGCTGACGTCCCCCACACACAGGTGAAAGAATGGATGGATGCACAGACCGATACAATCTACCTGGAACACAACGGAGGAGAGTTTATCGATACTGAATCTCTTGAAATAGCGGTAAACATCAATGGAAGTCGGCACACTTACTCCTCGTCCCAGATATATACGAATCTGGGAAACCGGAGCATATGGGAGCTGGGAGACGAAATAGAGATTAACACATTGGGAGAATGGGGAATCGACATCAAAGAAGGAGATGAAATAAATGTGTACCTTATCGATACTCCTTCAAGAGAAGTTATCCAGAACTTGCAGCTATCTCCCTGAGAAAAACTCAAAAAATGGGATGATGAGAGCCTTTCAAAGCATGATTCAATCGAGGCTTATTAAACCGACCCATCCAACTGTATAAATAACACCATATCCCGGGCAATTTTCAAGATGAAGCTGGTGATTACAGAAACTGGAAATTCCGGAAATGACCTTAATGTAGACTACACGGCGTTGTATGTAAATTAAAAAATAAACGGGAGAAGGGGAAAAAATGAAAACGAGAAGTTTTGAAGCATTTAAAAAGTCCGAATAGGGGATAGCAGCCGCTGTTGCCGCAGCCCTGCTGCTCGGGATTATAGTTGCCAGTATGACGACAATTCAGCTCCACTACGTTCCCATCTGGAAAGAGGATGCAGAATACGCTCACATGTCCGACGTCTGGCAGGATATGACCAGGTTCAAGTCTAACGTTGACATTCTGGCAGCAGGGCTCGAGATGAACCCTAATGCCAGGATCGTGCTGAACAACCCTGTCCAGCTGGGAGGGGCTGATGTGCCGTTTCTAGGAGGCATGAAAACAGGCGGGACCCTTGCCGTAAACAACGACGTTTCAGGCATGTTGATAGTCGTGGCTGATGATCAGGTGGGATACAACAGCAATAATACTCTAGCTTATACCGGCACGGTCTCATACCGGCCTACTAACATCCATTACGTGGACGAAACTTACTGCTATGAAAATGGAGCCCTGATCGTCGCCAGAGACAACAGGTCCATGATGAAACTTTCCCCGGGAATTGTGCTAGAAAATGGAACCGGCATCTCCTCCGTGAACCTTTCAGTACGGGCTGTGACCCTCGAAGGAAAACGCGGTGTAATGGCCAGCAACACCATAGAGGACATAAGGCTGACTTCCGAAGACTTCGGGCCCGTCTATCCCCTTAATAATGCAAACGAAACTGTAAAAGCTAACGTCACATCCGTGAACCTTACAATCTACACAGAAAACACGGAAGCCTGGGAAAAGTATTTTGAAGATTTAGCCAGAGAGAGTACCCTCCAGAAAGGCACGGACTACGACCTCAGCACCGACCCCCACATGGTCACCTTTTCCCTCCCCCCGAAAAATAATAGAACTATCAATTTTAAAGCCTATAATGCCATGATAAAAATCGAATCCGGGATTTAATAAGTTGTGAACATACGTAAAAATTGTCAGGTAAAAAATGAAAATTATTATTTTTATTTTTAGAATGTTTTTTGTAAACGTTATATATTGAAGATCCAATTTTATATATCATTCGCTAGAAGTTACTGAGAGAAGAAGAATTTGTGGATAAATATATAATTTAAGTAAACGTGCAAAAAATTAATGAATAGTTTAGACGAGGAACTACTTAGGAGTATAAAAAAAACACTCACTTATTAACAAAATATATGCGCGATTTTAATTTTATTTTGATATAATTATTTTAACCCCGCCATTTGTTCTCTGCAAAAGAAGTTTAGAATACTGTTGCACCAGAAAAAGTGCCCATGGTGCTCAGGAAAATGATTTTGAAACGGCAGCTACGCAGGATTAAACTTATTATTATCACAATCGAAGATCTGAGATCCCACGAAGAACCAAAAATAATCTTCATACATTCTGCGGCAGTCTGTAATTCTGAAAACAAAGATTTTCGGCCATCACAATATGATGTTTCACAATAGTTTCCCGCCGCATCAAGTCATAAGTTAGTTGTCTTTTTTCCTGCATAACTATTAGACATGCACATAGTATCCATTTCAACCTCAGTGACCTCACTGTAAAATTTCCATTCAGCTTTTGAGCCGCCAGGAAATAATTAGACATACAAAAACGATACCTAGAGAGTTGTTTTGTGAGAATACCTGCGGCAAGTAAAATAGATTGACAAAACTTAAAAGCCTGATGGGGCACAAAAGGAAGCTTAATCCAGAAAAGTAACAAAAAGAAAAGAGAAAGGATAGCACCTGAAGAAGGTGCTTTCCATTTGAGTTTAGAACCTTATAGTCTTGTCGCAGATCAGCTGTTTGGTCTGGACGTCAATGACCTTTACTTTTACAGGAACTCCTGACGTGACTGATATCGACGAGGCACTAGGACCCTCTATTTTTAAAGTACTTACAGCCCCAACTTCAATAGTATTAAGACTAGAAGCATTCACTTCTTTAGAAGTCCCATCGATTTCAACGAGCACTTTTGTAGTGGTATTTAATGCAAAATTTATTGGATCCCCACCAAGGTGTTCGAATTTCAAGGTGCCAGTAGTACCACTGAGGTTAAATGCCTTAATATCTATGTTCGCCTGCGGTGCTGATTTTGCAGGTCCCTGCCCAAAGACAGATGAACCGATTGCGGCGGCGAGGATGACGGTGATTGCAACCATCAGCACGACACCGATTACCGGGGACACTGCCCTGTCGTTCCTAAATATTTTTTTGAGATCCATATGTTACTCCCTCCTGAATTAAAGACATCCAGACAGGACAACCTGTCTGAATTTTAACACTTTAACACACATATTTACAATTACTACTTTTTATAACTGCACTCAAAGATATTCTTCATTCGTATATAAATTTTTGCTGGGACTATCTGATATTATTTAGTAATTATGTTACTTATTTTTTATAATAGTTACCCGGAGAACTCAAAGGAAGAAAAGAATTATTTTAAGACAGTCAGGTTAATATTCAATCACCAACATTATAGGAAGTTAGGCAAGAAATTTATAGAAGGTGATTTTTATCGTGGAGGGTAAAAAATACAGGGCACTTGGGCAGGACTGCCAGGCAGTTTCAGAGGTAATAGGGCAGGTGCTCATGGTAGCTGTAGTTGTACTGGCTTTTTCTTCAATCGCTCTTACAGTGTTTTCAGATGGAGGAGCAATGAATCCACCTCATACGCCAAAAACTGACCTGCAGGAAAGCATTGACATTGACACTAATACTGTGCAAATTTTCCACATCGGTGGAGAGGCAATTGACCTCAAATACATCAAGATAATACTCAACGTTGACGGGCAACAGGCTGAGTTCAATATGTCTGACTCTAATGTTACAGTCTTTGACCCCAAAGGCAACAAGCTGAACTCTGACGACGTCTTTGTGCTCGGAGATTACATCGTAATCGACCCCAGCAGTAAAATAAATATCACAGGTGTAAATGCCACCATCGACCTCTACTTCGTACACACGGAATCCAGACAGGTGATTAAGAAAGCAATACTCTGAAGAGAGTTAGGAGATTGTTAAAAATTTCTTGCTATTTTTAAGAGGTCATTTAATAGACAAATTAATATCCAATAAATAACAATGCATGAGACAGTGTAGAATTTTGTAGAGGGTGACTTTTATCGCGGAGGGGAATAAAAAGTGTAGGGGACTTACCCGGGACTGCCGGGCAGTCTCAGAGGTAATGGGGGCGGTGTTAATGATAGCTATTGTTGTGCTGGCTTTTTCTGCAGTCGCTCTTACAGTGTTTTCAGATGAGGGATCAATGGACCCCCCACATACTCCACATACCAACCTACAGGAAAATATCGACAGGTCAAAAGACAAAGTGCAGATCTTCCACAGCGGGGGAGAGCCAATTGATCTTGAAGACATCAAGATAATACTCAACGTTGACGGGGAACAGGCAGAATTCGACATGTCTGAATTCCAAGTCCTTGACCCAGATGGCAACCTGTCCTCTGACGATGTATTTGAGCTCAAGGATTGCATTGTAATCGACACCAGCAGTAAGGTTAATATTGAAGAAGCAGATGCCATCGATCTCTACTTCGTGCACACCGCGTCCAGTCAGGTGATTCAGAAGACAATTCTCTGGAGAGACTACGGAGAGCTGCCCGATTGGATAACCCCTTATCCTTATGGAAGTGTGTATGATAGTTTAAAGAAAGACCATTGGTGGGATCCAGAAGTAGTTCATCAAATCGGCGACGGGTACTACACAGAGAATGACTTTCCAAAAAATATAACTATCTACGAAAGTTTTACTTTTGGCAGTTTGGAAGAGCTGGGCCTTTCGGAAGACACATCATTTTCCAAAGTTATCCTGAAAATCGTTTATAGAATACACGACCAGAGTGCGAAACTGGTACTGGAAATCAATAATGTCCCGGAGATCGTGTATGAGCTCCCCAAAAAGGGAAATGAATCCGTCACCAGTGAGTTTGTAGAAAAAGAATTCGACATAACTCAATTTATCAAAAATTCCACGGATCTGGAAAATATCGAAGTAAAGATATCGACCACACCGAATGCAGCTGAGCCAGCTGATAAAGAGGGCTGGATTGATTTCATAGGTATCCATCTGGAGTATTAACTCATGAAGTAGGGAATCCAGAGAAGGGGTTTAAGCATATGAAAGAGAACATTTCAAAAAATTCACAGGAAAGCAAGCCCTTTTTTTTCCGTTCGGAATCTGCATCTTCAACGGTTGTAGGGGCAGTTTTGCTACTGGCAATCATAGTTAGCGTATTCTCGGTAGTCAGGATTGGATACATCCCGGAATGGAAGAACGATGCAGAGTATTCCCATATGAACGATGTCTGGGAGGACATGGCAGATCTAAAATCAAAAATTGACTTAATGACCATAGTCCTGGCATCAGACCCAGATTCCTCGAACACTATTACTATGAACGTACCTTTCCATATGGGAGGGGGAGATGTCCCGCTTATCGGGACTATAAAGTCCAGCGGGACTCTTTCGGTAGTAAACAAGGAAGAATGTAAAATGAAGGTAACCGCAGTATCCGAATCGGGGAATTGGAGCAATACAACCCAATACGGTACTGTAAGCTACTCTTCACAAAACAGGTATTATGTGGATCAGGACTTTACTTACGAAGGAGGAGCTTTGATCCTTTCCCAGGGGGAAAGGTCTTCGATGATGCTTTACCCTTCGATTCGCTTCTCCAGAGCGCCGGCAAATGGATATGATGTGTCGATACACTTTGTGGAGATCGCTAAAAGTATAAATTCACCAGCCGATGTCATATCCTCGAATACAGGATGCTTTCTGCGCCTCACTGGCAAAGAGTTTAAACCCCTCTATGACAGCGATAAGGACAGTTTAGGCAACATCAGCTCCTTCACTTTGACGATTAATACTGACCACCCTGATGCCTGGTACCTGTATCTCAATGAAACAATAACAGATGCAAGGATAACTGGTTATACTACACTTACCCAAAACGAAAACAATGTGAATTTAACTTTCATCTCTGGGCCAGGTGGAAAGGGTTTGAACAGGCTCTATGTGAGTAAGACAAAAGTAAAGGTAGAACCGGGAATAGGAATCTAAGCTGATATAGTGAACCAGGAAACAAGGGGAAAGGAAGAAATGTCTCGGAAAAACCTATTGAAATCCGAATCCGCAGCCGCAATTGCGATTGCGGCTGTACTGCTTTTGGGACTTGCATTCACTATAATCTCCGTGGTCAAACTAAATTATGCTCCGGAATGGAAAACTAATGCGGAAAGAGACTATAGTTATGATGCATGGAGCAATATGGAGGACGTGAAAACCAGGGCAGACATATTCACCCGGTTCATGAGTTCGGATATCAATTATCCATATGGTCTTTCCGCAACTGTTCCTTTCAGCATGGGAGGGGGAGATGTCCCGGTATTCGAACCCTCCAAATCTAATAGTAAGCTTGCAGTAAATACTGAAGAATGTACGATGAGTATAACTTTCGGCAATCATACCCTTGACCCAGTTCACTGTGGGGGTGTCACCTATTATTCAGAAAACAAGCAATACCCCGATCAGGTTTTCAGGTACGAGAACGGGGCCCTTATCCTTGCACAGGGTGAGAATTCCCAGATGAAACACGATCCTTTATTCAATATAACTGAAGATATGGGTAATTATACAGTTACTTTTAATGCCATCAACCTTACAGGGGGACCCGAATCTGTCTCTTCCAGCACCCTCACTGCCCTAAGTCTTACAGGATGCTTGATAGACCCTGTTCTGAATACTGACGTGTACATGAAAGCGAACGAGACTATAAACACTTTTAACCTAAGCATTTCCACCCACTATGTAGATGCTTGGGCCACTTACTTCAACAATACGGCAAAAGATGCAGGACTCGAATACGATACTGATTACAAGATCACTTATCCAGATTCCAGCTGCGTGTGCCTCTCTGTCCTTCCCACCGGCAATAAAACCTACAATATTTACGTCAATCAAACCGTACTCTGTGCGGAACTTGGAAGAAGAGGAGGAGCCTTGCCTGGTGGAGCCTTGCCTAGCGGAAGCGGAAATGTGATGGAACTGGGTACCTGGTATACGTTTGAATTATCAGATAATGAGACAGAGATTCTTCCGCTGAAGGATTATAAACCGGGATTCGTTTTCCCCACAGAAGTGGGGAACGTATATCTTAAAGACTATGATGATAAAAGTTATGAACCTAATGAAGTTAAATACCCTATGGAGACTCCTTTCGAAGACACCTTCAGGTTTAGTTCATTTACGAGATTCAGCACCAAACCCAAATCGGCAACTATTAGGATGATTTATAAACTCGACTATACTTCCCCATCAGTAACTATGAATGTAGCAGGAAACAAACCTGAACATGGTGTCCTCATTGGTGATAATAATGGTAAAGAGTATTATTTGTATAACGAAACAACTTCAATAAATATAACTGATCCTTCGGACCTTACATATTATTTAAATATAAATCCTCACAATGGAAAAAATTTCCATATCGATTACCTCGCAGTGCGCTTAGACTGACGGAAAAGAAAAAGGCATATGGAGACTATATCCGCTTATACAGAAAAAGCGGAATCCAGATCCATATGCCTGAGAGATACACCACTCCTTACCCTGCCAGAAGAATCCATTCCGACGGCAGGACCGAAGACACTAAAGTATTGCTTGCAAGGGAAGTCACTGTTAAACTTTTTCTGAATGGGAAACCTTTTACGACCCTTTTTTCCTCTCCTTTTGAGCTAAAAGAGCTCGCAGTCGGGCACCTGATAACAGAGGGAGCTATCAGTTACGAAGAGATTGCAGGGGTTGAGGTGGAAGGTAATGAGGTCCATATCCTGACTCAAAAGGAAAGCCGAACCCCGCGAGATGAGGCATCCAGGGCACATATTTTCGTAGATTCGGATGCTGTTTTTGATCCCGAAGCCCTTTTTACAGGCACAGATCATCTAGAATCTGAGACATACAAGCTAACCAGAGGAACCCATCTTGCAGCCCTTATAGACAGAAAAGGAAAGCTTGCAGCGCAGATTGTCGATATCGGGAGGCACAACGCCGTGGACAAGGTAGTAGGAACCGCATTCCTCAAGGGGCTTGACCTGTCACAGCTCTATATGCTCTCCACCGGCAGGCAGCCTGCCTACATGATTACAAAAGCCGCACGTGCAGGAATTCCCCTTGTCGCCACCAAAGCCATGCCCTTTGACTCCGGAGTCGAGGCTGCAAAAACAGCGAACATGTGCCTCGTGGGACAGCTAAGGCCAGAATCAATGCTGGTATTTGCAAATGAGTGGCGGGTCAAAACGAACAAATCAAAAAGTGAAACGAGTTAAAAGTTAAGAAAATTGCCGCCAAACTAAGCTATAAGATAGTCCTCTTGAGCGTAGCGAAAAGGACAGCGTACTCCCGAGGCGCAATTCGGGTGGCGCAACTCGGGTGGCGCAACTCGGGTGGCGCAACTCGGGTGTTAGAGAGTTCCTTTCGTGCTTTTTACCTCGTTGCCTTCGATTTTTACAGCCCGTTTCATGGCATAGGCAAAAGCCTTGAAGAGAGCCTCGATCTTGTGATGGTCGTTATCTCCGTAGACACTGGCGTGTATGGTAATTTTCGCATTTGAGGCGAGGGTCTCGAAGAAGTGCCGCACCAGCTGGGTACTGAACTGCCCTACCTGCGGGGCAACAAAATCGGCTTTCAGGACAAGATAGCTGCGCCCGCCGACATCCAGGGCAACTTCGGCAAGAGCTTCATCCATTGGGATTCTGGCTTCCCCGAAACGGGCGATTCCTGCCATATCCCCGAGAGCTTCGGCAAGAGCCTTTCCAAGGACTATTCCCGTATCCTCAATGAGGTGATGCTCATCCACATAAAGGTCGCCTTCGGCACGCACTTTAAGGTCAAACTCGGCATGCCTTGCAAAAGAAGTAAGCATATGATCAAAAAATCCAATCCCTGTACTGACATCTGCAATGCCATTACCATCAAGGTTAAGCTCAAGCTGGATATCGGTTTCCTTTGTCTTACGGGAGATTCTGCCGGTTCTCATACACCCTCACATTCTTTTTAAAATAATTAAATACTTTGTATGTAGCTGCTTACCTGTTCCTTGCTTGTCCCTGATATTCTGTTTGCTCCGGAAAAAATAAGGAAAATGGGCTGATGAATAAGGCCTCTTAAGAAGTCAAAACAAGCAGCCTGATCAGTCACCGAGGACAGCCTTAATCGCATCTTCAAGAGTGAACCTGCCCATGTAAAGGGCACTGCCTACCACAACCCCTGCGGCTCCTGTCTTCTTCAGGACCTGAAGGTCTTCCAGAGAGCTTACCCCTCCGGATGCAATTACAGGGATGCTGACCGATTCTACAAGTTCCCTTGTCGGAACAGGGTTTACTCCCTGCATCAGGCCTTCGGAATCGATATTAGTAAAAAGAAGACTTCCAGCCCCAAGCTCTTCAAACTTCCTGCCCATTTCGACAGGAGTTTGCGCGCACTCCTCAGTCCAGCCTTTGATCGAGATTTTCCCGTTCTTTGCATCCAGCGCAACGTTTACACATGAATTTCCAAAGGCACTGGAAAGCTGTTTTACAAGTTCAGGATTCTGGAGGGCGGCGGTTCCGAGAATTACCCTTGAAACCCCAAGCTCAAGAAGGGAAGCTGCATCTTCAAAGCTCCTGATGCCTCCTCCAACCTGGATACTCACGCCTTTCTCCCGGCATATCCGGACTATCTTTTCGATAATGGGAGCGTTTTTTCGGTCCCCTTCTATTGCGCCGTCAAGGTCTACCAGATGAAGGGTCTTTGCCCCTTTTCCGACCCAGTCAAGGGCAACTGCGAGAGGGTCCTCAAGGGATACGAGCTCACTGCCAGGCACACCCTGCACCAGCTGAACGCACTTTCCTCCTCTCATATCCACTGCAGGAATCACTTCAAAAGCCATAGAAAACCACATCTCCGGCATATCTGCAAGAAAACCATCTTCTTTTTCGGTTATTTTTATGTCTGTAATTATTCCAGGTAATTTTCCTTTCAGGGCATGATCCTTTCGATGGGGACGACAAGTATATCCCTTGCACCGACCTTCCTGAGCTTGTTTACCAGGGTAAAGATCAGGTCTGCGTCCACAACTGAATGAACAGCAAGGAACGATTCTGCAGAAGATTTGCTGGACTCAACCTTCATGACTGTTGGACCCGACATTCCCGGAAGAACCTCTTTTACTGCTTGAAGGGAAGCTTCGGGAACGTTCATCATCAAATATCGCTTATTCTTTGCATTGAGCACACTTTCGAGTGCAGTTTTTATATCCAGAATTTTGTCCTTTTCCCTGAGGCTTTTTTTGTTAGCGATCAGATGAACAGTTGAAGAAAAGACTGTGTCGATAGCTTTCAGGTGGTTTATCAGGAGAGTTGTCCCTGAGCTTGAAATGTCTACAATGGCGTCCGCAATTCCCACATGAGGAGTCATTTCGCAGGCCCCGCTGACCTTTATAACTTCAACGTTAACTCCAAGGTTTTTGAAGTACTGGCGCGTGATCTCCGGAAACTCGGTTGCCACTTTTTTGCCTTCAAGATCCTGGGCTTTCTGGAAAGTGGAGTCCTCAGGGACCGCCAGAACAAGGCTTGCTCTCCCGAATTTAAGGTCCAGAAGAGCCTCAACATCTGCCCCTCTTTCCGTAATCAGGTCCATTCCGGTAATACCTACATCTGCAGCTCCGTCCTGTACATACTCAGGTATATCAGCAGCCCTGGCAAAGAGAATATGAATATCAGGGTCCGTAGTTTTTGCAAAGAGTATTCGGCTTTCGGCTCCTCCGCTAATGGGAAGCCCTGCATCTTTAAAAAGAGACATTGTGGGTTCGTGAAGGCGCCCTTTATTGGGTATTGCAATGCGAATCATCTGCTCTGTCCTCTAATAAGTGATCTAAGTGATCTAAATGATCTAAGTAATCTGCCGGGAAGCTTACCCCGGGTATGCTCATTCCGTATAAAACATTTATTCAGAATACTCTTGTATAATATAGACTTCACGGTGAGGCTCAATGTAAATCTTTTTTCCAGAAACCCTGTGATAAGGATAATTCGGTTCACATTGAGAGAAATTTTTACACAAAGGAAATAAACTAATTTTGTGATGTTAAAGCTGAAAGACAGCCTATATAAAGCGAATATTACTACTGGTAATGAATACATGGGAACTATTATATAGCCGTAGTAATTTAATAGAAACAGACTATCGAGTCATATAAATAATATTATAAATGTTGTAATTACATTAGTATTTAATTTGAAAATTACCATTAAGGAAGTAGATTGCTCAAGCCAACAGACTAAAGATTAATAAAGCGATAATATTGACATTTAGTAATAAAAGTATCCATCATTTTGAAAAAAGAGGATCCAAATGGCCCGAAATATAAAAGTAGAAGAGCTTTTGCAAACCCCGATCGAAAAGCAGCGGATAGAGCTTGTAGAACGCAAAGGAATAGGGCACCCTGACAGCATATCGGACGGACTTGCCGAAGCCGTAAGCCGAGCGCTATGCAGGGAATACATAACCAAATGTGGAACTGTACTCCACCACAACACTGATGAAACCCAGATTGTAGCCGGAAGATCCAGCCCGAGATTCGGAGGCGGAGAGGTACTGCAGCCCATATATATGCTCCTTGTGGGCAGAGCCACTAAAGAGTTCGAAGGCACCGAGCTTGCCACCGAGTCCGTAGCCCTCCAGGCTGCTCGCAAGTACCTGAAAAATACCCTGGTGAACATGGATCTTGAGAGAGACGTGATCATGGACTGCAAACTCGGGACAGGGTCTTCAGACCTCAGAGATGTCTTCAAGAGAGACAGGGTACCGGTTGCAAATGATACCTCTTTCGGAGTTGGGCATGCCCCATTTTCTGAACTTGAAAATATTGTCTACAATACAGAGAGGCAGCTCCTTACCGATCTGAAGTCCCGCATGCCTGCAATAGGAGAAGACATGAAGGTTATGGGGCTCAGGGATGGGGAAGATATAACCCTTACTATATGCAGCGGCATGATAGGGAGGTATATTGACGATCTGGACAGCTACATAAGCATGACTGAAGAAATGAAGACCTATGTGGAAGAGCTTGCAACACACTATACTGAGCGGGACGTGAAGGTCCAGATTAACACAGGCGATAACCTGAAAACGAGCTGTATCTTCCTTACAGTCACCGGAACCTCAGCTGAAATGGGAGATGATGGTTCTGTAGGGCGCGGAAACCGCTGCAATGGGTTGATCACACCTAACAGGCCTATGAGTATGGAGGCAACCAGTGGAAAGAACCCGATTAACCATATCGGAAAAATCTACAACCTCCTCTCGACACAGATGGCCCGGGATATAGTAAAGCAGGTTCCTGACGTACATGACGTCAATATAAGGCTGCTCTCCCAGATCGGAAAGCCCATTGACCAGCCGCTTGTGGCAAGCGCTCAGATCATTCCAAAAGAAGGCACCTCCTTTGCAACGGTCAAATCGGAAGCTGAAGTTGTAATTGACGACTGGCTTTCCAATGTGACAAAAATCACAGAAATGGTTATCAAGGGAGAACTGAACACCTTCTAATAAAACCAGAAATATCTGAGGCAAGAAAATATCGAGGGGGACCTTCGGGTTCTTTTCACATCTTTTTTACTGTACCTGTCTTAACAGTCAATCCATCAACAGTCAATCCATCAACAGTTCACGATCTTAAAATGGGATTTTTAAACAGGACTTGCCGTGCAGATAGGATTTTTCAGGAGTATTTCAACCTTTCAGGTATTTTGCCGAACTCAAGTATTTTAAGAATCCTCAACTGGTAAGACTATATTTTCAGCCATCCGAGGCAGTTTTTTAATATTCTCAGGGAGCCTCCGAAAAATAAAAATATTTTAATTCAAGGAAATTTTTATATAACCTTAACAATTAGTTTGAACTTCTCCTCGCCCCCAAAGCGGAAAATAGTATAACTGCCTTCAATTTCCCAGGTGCCTGGTTTTACAGCCTCGTATTCCCATTCATGAACCCCTGGAACAGTCTTTGTATCCGGGACATCCGGAGTGAACTGTTCCCGGAGCAGTCTGAGCCCCTCCTCGGCTTCCATCTTCCATACAGTTTCGGCAACAGGGTTATCCTTACTGTACAGGTGCTCTCCGGGTTGATCCCTGAGTTTTACCACAAAAGTGTCTCCAAGGTTGATGCTGACCGTATCAAAACTATTGGCGTTCGTAAAGATTTGGGTGACCATATTCCCTACCCCTTCCATATTGTGAAATCGGTTCATTTTCTTACTGTAATTATGCTTTATGTTCGCTGTAATATACAAAAGTATTTTTGATAAATATGAAAAATGATATAAATGTCAGCAATTATCACCTGCACCAGCGAAAAACATAAATACCATCACCATATATGGAGATGGTGCACTGAGGCAGTGTAGCACAATGCAACACTGGATCAGTATCATCGTCCCGCCTTAACTCAGTGGTAGAGTGCGCGGCTGTAGTTCGGTTCGTGCGGGAAATACCCGTACATCTCTGCGCAGGCACCGCGATGTCCCCGGTTCGAGTCTGGGAGGCGGGACCTGGAACTTAATCCAGAACAGACTCAAGTCAACGGGAACATTTATATATAAGAGAGACATTTAAGGTTTGCTCGCAGCGCGGGCAAAACAGCAACTAAAACGACCGAAGTGTCCGGATAGTGTAGAGGCCTATCATGGAGCCCTGTCGAGGCTCCGACTCGGGTTCGAATCCCGGTCCGGGCGCTTCTTTATTTTTTTAATTAGATTGTTTTTACATAATTTGTTTTAATATACTTTTTCCAAACCTGCTTTTCATAATGTGTAATTTTGATCAGTCGATCCAGCTTTTATTTTAATCAATTCTGAAATTCCTGACCTTGGGGACCTTACTTCTACCTGTTTTACTTCTACATGTCATTCTCCTGCTATGACCCTCCTGATTTCTCTGAACCCTTTTAACTTCTACCTTTTATCTCCGGATCTGGCCCTCACGATTTCTTAGAATCCTTTTAACTTCCACATTCACGGTCAGAACCATGATCTGAAGCACTGGAAACTTTTCCCGAAAAAAACATGTAAAGAAAGAAGAATAAAGGAATAAAGCTGACGCAGGAGGTTACAAAAATGGGAATTGGGCCCCATACTCCGGATTGTTCCGAAGAAAGCGCCGGCAGAGATAGCGATCTCTGCAAGAAGATGAAGAGTACCAGAGAAAAAATGGAAGAGGAGACTCTCATTTTTATCGAAGCCACCAAAAGTTTCGCCCTGGAATGGATTCAAAGGGAAATAGAAGCAAACGTGCCTCCTCTGAAAAGCGAAGATTACTCAGGGAAAGCAGAAACTGGCAAAAAAAAGGTTAATGAACTGTCACGCCTTGAGGACTTGCCCTTCCGCATACAGGATATTGTCGAAGAGCACATCAACCGCGATGAGTACTGGGTTCACAGGAACCAGCTACTTCAGACAGACATATCCCGCGACTACCTTGAGTTTAAAAAAGATAGAATAAAGAGGGACCTGACATCAAACATTCGAATGATTCTGGGCTGCGCAGCAGAGATTTTCGCCGACGTGAAAGATAAAAATCCCGAAGATAAAGTGTGGGTAAGAGAGCGGGGAAAACGAAAATACATATGCATTCTCAGGTTTTCGGACGAGATGACAGCTTCCCTTAACCGCTATTTCACGATGCTTGAGGAGCTTTTAGTTCTTGGAAACGAGATGAATAAGGAGTTAAAAAAGGAAGTAGATCGCGGGGAAGGGAAAAACAAACTTGAAAAAAGCCCTGAAAAAGATACCTAAAAAACAAGCTAAACGACATTAAAACAGGGCTGTATTCGGATTAGATCAGGATTAGATTTGTTACCAGGCCAGATTTGCATTCACACCAGATACACAGGCCTGCTTGGACGATAACAACTTTATCTACAAACGCAAGAATTACCTTGCATGACAGAGCCAGACTTCAGCATAAAAAAAGCCCTTGAGGAAGCAGGAACAGATGCTTACCTGATGACAGGGGGTATTCATAATGCCGATATTTACTATGCAACCCGCTTCCTGGCATCGGACGATTTCATTTATCTGCAAACAGGAGCCGGGAAAGAAGTTCTTTTCATTTCAGAAATGGAGCGCGGAAGGGCTGAAATCGAGTCAAGGGTTTCGATTATAAAAACCACTCAGGACTTTGGCTACCGTGAGAAAATCAAGGAGAAAAAGGATGCATCTATTGCCTATGCAGCCTGCATATCCGAACTGCTTCTTGAAGAAAAAGTAAAAAAAGTTGCAGTTTCCTACGATTTTCCGGTTTTTTATTCAAACTATCTTACAGAAGCAGGATTTACCGTAGTGCCTATAAAAAGCCCTTTCAGGAAAATGAGGAGCTTGAAGAGACCGGAAGAGATTGAAGCCATAAGGTACGCCCAGATGGCAGGGGAAATGGCTATGAAGGCAGCAATTGCCCTGATAGCAGGAGCAGAAGAAAGGGACGGCATTCTCTACCTTGAAGGGCAGGTACTTACCGGGGCTAAAGTGAATTCAGTCATTAACCATACTCTGCTGGATTTTGGGTGCGAAGCCGAAGAGACAATTGTCTCCTGCGGAGAGAATACTGCAAACCCTCACGGAACTACGGATGGGCCTCTCAGGGCAAATGCTCCGATCATCCTGGACATTTTCCCAAGGAGTAAAAAGAAGCGCTATTTTGCAGATATGACGCGTACCGTGATCAGGGGTGAGGCTTCGGAAAAACTAAAGGCAATGTATGAAACTGTACTTGCAGCCCAACAAAAAGCTCTGGAAATGGTTAAACCCGGAGTCAAGGCAGCTGAAATACACAGTGCCGTCTGTGACCTTTTTGAAGCGCGAGGCTATCATACTTACAGAAGCGGGGCAAAAGCCGGATTCACTCACTCTACAGGCCACGGAGTCGGGCTTGACATCCATGAACTTCCCGGCGTAGGAGAAAACGGTGTGCTTCTGGAAGCAGGTAATGTGATAACAATCGAGCCCGGACTGTACTATCCCGGAATTGGGGGAATCCGGCTTGAGGATATGGTGCTGGTAACCGAAACAGGATGTGAAAACCTTACAGGATTAGAAAAGAAATTTGTATTAAAATCATTTATATAAATTAAGCAACCAGATTGTAATCAGAATTTGCCTTATATAGCCCGGAAATACAGGAAATAAGCAGTATTACAGAAAATAAGTAGTATTACAGGAAATAAGCAGTAATACAGCAGAAATCGACCAAAATAAGGGGTTATAACTCAGGTTTGCACAGATAGGATTTCATAGCCAGGACTAATGGCAGAATATTGCTATAATAAGGCTTACAGCCAGTATATAGCCTGGATACGTTTATGAGAAATTAGTCAGTTTGAGGTCAACATGACAGATAATGTATACAACAAAGAAGATATCCTTGAAAAGTACAGAGAAGCAGGCAGGATTCTGAAGATTGTCAGGACCGAAGCCGTAGATATGGTGAGAGTCGGAAACAGCCTGCTTGAAGTTGCTGAATTTGTGGAAAAGAAAACCATAGAGCTTGGAGGCAGGCCTGCCTTCCCCTGCAATATCTCAAGAAACCAGGAAGCTGCCCATGCAACTCCCAAAGCAGGAGATAAGGATGTCTTCGGAAAAGATATAGTGAAGCTGGACCTCGGAGTCCATGTTGACGGGTACATAGCAGACTCGGCAGTAACTGTGGACCTTTCAGGCAATTCAGATCTCGTAAAAGCTTCAGAAGAAGCCCTTGCAGCAGCTATTGACCTCATGAAGCCAGGGGTCGGCACAGGGGAAGTAGGGGCTGCAATAGAGGAGAGTATCCGCAGCTACGGCTTAAATCCTATTATGAACCTCACAGGCCATGGGCTTTCTCAGTATGAGGCCCATGACAACCCCTCAGTGCCCAACAAACACGTAGAAGGTGGAGTTGTCCTGAAGGAAGGTGATGTACTTGCAATCGAACCTTTTGCAACTAACGGAACAGGCTTTGTACACGACGGCAGCTGGGCAGAGATATACAGCCTTATAAGGAAAAAGCCTGTACGCCTGCCAGCAATCAGAAACGTCCTGAAACAGGTAGAAGAATACAGGGAACTCCCCTTTGCAAAGCGCTGGCTCAATTCAGACAAACTTGAATTTTCATTGATCCAGCTTGAAAAAGCCGGAATTATCCACTCTTATCCCGTACTTATTGAAAGTGCCGGAGGGCTTGTGTCCCAGGCAGAACATACGGTAATAATAACCCAGGACGGGTGTGAAGTCACAACAAAATAAGTCCTGGAAAAGAAAAAACAGAATAACGAATAAGATGAAGAACGAATAAAAAAGAGTTGACAGCCTTGAAACTGCATCACCTCCTTTTAGCCAGTCTTTTACTGGCAACTTTCCTCATCCCTGCCCTTCTTGCAGAACCCTGCTCTGCTGCTTTTATTCCAGGAAACAATATCACACTGGAAAGGGACGGGATTACGTGGAATTACGACGAGAAAACTACAGATAACGAAGCTATTTTTTTAAGGAATCTCATAGACAGAGAAAAGGGCAACAATGACAATTTTGTTAATGCCTGGGAAATCCTGAAAATGGAGGTTCTTTTAAGGGACAAAATGGAGAAAGCCATAAAAGAAGAACCTGATGTAAGGCTCAACTCGACTTCGGATACTGTTGAGTTAAGAGACGTTGAGTTCTGGATCTCAAAAGAAGCCCTCGGAAGGACTGATAAAACCTCGTCAATTACAAACCGCGCCAGTGTAACCTATAGTTTCAAAGAAGAAGCAGGCCCCGGAACAGACATATGGCTTATGGGCACTCCGAACTCAAAGGTTACGATTACTCTCCCGCAGGGCCTTGATGCAGAATTAACGGAAGGTCTTGAGAACAAAAGCCTTGAATTTGAAAATAACCGTACATTACTGAGAGGGAACTTCGGCCCTGAAAAAAACATTACACTATGGCTTTCGGAAAATGAAAGCCTTAAAGCCGAAATGCTGGCTATGGAAATGAATAGGGATAAGAGTACGGAGAATAAGAGTGTAGAGAACGAAAACGGAGCAGGGGAAAACAAGACCCTGACTGCTGGAGAAAAAGCTGAAGTCAGTCAACCCTCCGGGTTTTTCAAAAATATCCTCAAAAAAATAAATCGGAGCCTGAACGGAGCCTGAACGGAGCCTGAACGGAGCCTGACCGACGCCAGAACCGGACCCGAGCCCAAAAGTTAATCTGGCTTGAAGCTTATTCAGAAAAACATGCTCATTGAACAGATTCCACTTGAAAACGGGTGCGCACTTGGCCTCCGATTTGAGATGCAGAAGTATCCTCTGCTGGTTATAAGGGCAGAGAAGGGTTTTCTGATGTGCGGCTATCTTAATGTCAGTGCCGCTGAGACCCTTGGGGATACGGCAGCAAAAGTGAAAGGTGTGCAGAGTTTTGAAGATATGCTCAAAGCCACTGTTGTCGAGGTAACAAAGTTTGCCGGAGAGCTTGGAATTGAGATAGGAATGACTGGCAGGGAAGCCCTTGAAAAAATGTTTTGAAAGATATTTTGAAAGATATTTTGAAGGATATTTTGAAGGATATTTTGAAGGATAGAACCTGCTTCACAGGCAGACCTCTTGAATGTAATCTCTTACACGCGGATCTATCATATATTGATCTCTTACAGGCTGCCCCCTGTTCAGGAAACTTTTTTCTTAAAACACGAATGAAAAAACAAACTTAAATAAAAACACAGGCTTAACACAATTTTAAATATATGATATTTTATATTTTGTCCCCTAATCTGCAAGAAATTATTTTGAATTTCGTTAGACTATTTCACTCTGCCTGAAGATCATTTTGAACTATATTAATCAACTTATTTCTGATCATCAATGTTATACGCTTTTGAACTCTCTGGAGAGCACGAAGAACTGCCAGCTGCCGAAATCCTTGCCTGCCTCAAAATTGAGAGGCTTGATTTCCGGCCCCATGCAAGAGTAGACCAGTGTCTTGTAGTGGATATCGCAGGCAGAGAAAAGGATGTTGAAAGAGCCCTTAAAGGTCCTGTAACTGAAAGACTGGCAATGACCCACCATATACTGAAAGTTGTAGGAATTACCGAAAACAACCCTGATGCGGTCATGAAGCTTGCTGAAGCCTTTGAACCTGGAGAATATATCAGGGAAGGAGAAAGTTTTGTTGTCAGGGCAAAAAGGATCAAACACCACGTTGACTTTCCGTGCGAGTCCCTTGAGCAGAAAATTGGAGGATTCATCTACAGGAAAGGGTTCAGGGCAAACCTGAAGAGCCCTGATGTAGAATTCCGGCTCATCCTGAGTGAAAAAGCTGTACTTGGGACTCTACTGTCCTCGGTTGACAGGAGCGCATATGAAGCCAGGACCCCCCAGAACAAGCCTTTTTTCCACCCTGGCGTACTTATGCCAAGAGTTGCCCGCGCCCTTACAAACCTTTCCGGGATAAAGCCGGGTGAGCTCCTCCTTGACCCTTTCTGCGGCACTGCAGGCATACTTGTAGAAGCCGGGCTTGTGGGTGCAAGGGTCATAGGAATAGATGCCCAGGAAAAACTTGTCCTCGGGGCTCACATGAACCTGGAAGCCTATGAACTGGATTACATCCTGATGGAAGGAGATGCCTGCAGGATCCCGCTAAAGGACTCTACAATCGATACCGTCGTCACTGACCCGCCCTACGGAAGGTCGGCAGCAATCCTTGCCGGATCCTTAGAAGAGCTATATTCCGGCGCCCTTGAAGAAATCCACCGCGTCTTAAAACCCGGAGGCATCGCGATTGTTGTCTCGGACAAGGCCTCATTAGAATACGGAGAGAAGGCAGGACTTAAGGTTCTTGAGATTTATGTACAGAGAGTACACAGGAGTCTCACACGGATAATAACTATTTTCCAGAAGGATGTGAACTACTCCTCCCTGTCGGCTTGAGAGCCGCCGAGGAAGGAGTCCTCACGCCTTATTGAGATAGAATAAAGTAAGGTAAAAGTTGTTTGAAAATAGAAGGGAAGATAGAAAGGTGACTTTTCACCTTTAAATATATTTGTCACTCATGGGAAATCAGTTCTTCCAGCACCTCAGCCATTACCCTGTACCTGAGAATGCGTTTGCGGTTCTGCTCACCTGCCCGCTTGATTGAGTAATTATCTTCAATCCATTCTATATTTCCCCCATAGTTTACTCCCATAAGGGTTAATCCATAGGGAGGGGCCGGTTCAATTCCTTCTTCATAAATCTCGGGATTTAGCATCTGGAGCAACCAGTCATTATCACGCACCCCTTTTCCGATCATTGAGAGGGCGGTCACTATTTTTCGGACCATGTTCCAGAGAAAACTATTGCCAACTACTTCAATCGTTGTAAGTTCCCCATCTACACGGGCATTGATTCTCTCCAGAGTACGAACAGTACTTTTTTCTCCGTCTGATCGGGAAAAATTTTCAAAATCATGGGTTCCGAGCAGCAGTTTTGAAGCTTCCCTGATCTTTGAAATATCGAACTCTTCACCGCTCATCACGTAGCGGTAGTGCCTGGAAACCGCACTCCTCCTGGCGTCAAAGTCGCAGGGGACTTCCGCATGAGCCCATGCCCATATGGTTGGAGGAAGTTCGGAGTTGACGACTCTGGGAATTGCCAGGTTCGGTTTATCCGTATCAAAAGCGATGACCTGTCCAAAGGCATGAACTCCTGCATCAGTCCTGCCCGCACAAGTATAATTAGCAGATTTGGGGCTTTCTATAATCCTGAGGTTCCGAAGAGCCTTGAAGAGTTCTTTCTCCACGGTCTCGACATTCGGCTGGATCTGGGATCCATGAAACTCGGTGCCTATGTATGCAAGCTTTAAAGCGACTCTCATACGATCCCTGATTACTTGGTTTTTTTCTTATAATAGACTTCTCTTAAAATCACCAAAAATATTACAAAGATGCACCCGAAAAGGAACCAGACCCCCGGGTGAAGAGAAAGGGAATCATAAAGCCCATGGATTCCTCCGAAGTGTGTGAGCCCTTCGGAAGGGACGGCAGGCAGTTCCGGAGTTGAGTCCAGAGTCTCCGGGACAGAGACTTCCGCAACCGCTTCTTCCTGGAGAACTTCCGCCCCCGAAGACAGATTTTCTGCGCTCCCGCCATCCATTACCTGCTGTCCAGCAAAAGGCTCAGGGCTTGCGTTCATTGCCGCCTCTTCTGACACTGCCTGGTCAAAAGTAGACTCATAACCCTCTGCTTTAGGGCTCAAGCTTTCGTTTTCAACGTCCCCCATAATCATTGCTTCTGGATAAGCCACATTTGCAGGCCCCGTGATCCCCCTCCGCAAAGGAGCAGTGGCATCGATGATATTTTTTGCTCGCAGGTAGACTGAGAGATACTCTATTCCTGCAGCTGCAAAGAAAGCTGCCCCTATTACTCCCATGTATTTCTGCAGCAAACTTATAATGGAAAGTTTGTCCATAGAATTTCTTGAAGGGACGAGGACAATCAGCTTTTCCACTGATTCATAGATCTTGACCTGCCTACCCTTCTGGCTCCATTTTATCTGTTTGACTTTAATCAGATCGGATTCAGCCAGAGAATCGAGGTTATATTTGACCGTAGTAAGGGGGAGGTTCAACTCTTCTGCAATATTGGTTGCAGACATGCTTTTCTTTCCGAGAAGTTCAAGGATCTTCACGGATGTTTCGTTGGAGAGGATCTGGGTAAGTTTTCTTGAGTCACCGTTTACAGGGAGAACAAGCACCCTGTTATCCTGCTCCCCGGATCCAGGCCCCTGGGGAGGCTCGCCGGTTTCAGATAAACCTTCTCTGTCTTCAAGCCCGTTCATGCGTATTTCCTGAGTTAATAAACCTTATTATCAGTATTTTTAAATTATACTCTATACTGTACTTTGCACCGATCTTGATATAAAGTTTTATTTTCCGCGGGTTATTATAGATCCACTACTATATTTATATATAGAATCCTTCCCTTAACCTTAAATATAACATTGTATATTCTAATCTAAATTTTCCGCTGGTAGCAATTATGATCACAAAACAGCAGATTCTTGAATTTCTGAAAAATTACGATTTAAAAGACATTACTATTGCAACCGTCTGTTCTCACTCAAGCCTTCAAATTTTTGATGGAGCTAGAAAAGAAGGTTTCAGAACTCTTGGGATCTGCGTTGGCAAACCGCCCAAATTCTATGAGGCATTTCCCAAAGCAAAACCCGACGAGTACCTTATTGTCGACAGTTATGCAGATATCATGAATAAGGCCGAGGAGCTCAGAAAAAGAAACACCATCATTATCCCGCACGGTTCATTTGTTGCTTACCTGGGCACGGAGAATTTTGCAGAGATGGCTGTGCCTACCTTCGGGAACAGGGCTGTACTGGAGTGGGAGTCGGACCGGAATAAAGAACGGGAATGGCTCCTTGGAGCAGGCATCCACATGCCCGGAAAAATAGATGATCCTCACGATATCGACGGGCCTGTGATGGTTAAGTACGACGGAGCAAGAGGAGGAAAAGGCTTCTTCGTTGCAAAAACCTACGAGGAATTCGAGGAACTCGTTGACCACACGCAGAAACACACTATCCAGGAGTTCATTACAGGAACTCGCTATTACCTGCATTACTTCTACTCCCCGATCAGAAACGAAGGATATACCTTAAGCGAAGGAAGCCTTGAACTTCTTAGCATGGACCGCAGGGTAGAATCCAATGCCGATGAGATCTTCAGGCTTGGCTCTCCCAGAGAACTTATAGAAGCAGGTATCCGCCCGACATATGTGGTTACAGGAAACGTACCCCTCGTCGCAAGGGAGTCCCTCTTGCCTCTGATCTTCTCTCTTGGAGAAAGAGTGGTTGAAGAATCCCTTGGCCTTTTCGGCGGGATGATAGGGGCTTTCTGCCTTGAAACGGTGTTTACGGACGAGCTTGAAATTAAGGTATTTGAGATTTCAGCCAGGATTGTTGCAGGAACAAACCTTTACGTTTCAGGTTCCCCTTACGCAGACCTGATCCAGGAAGACCTCTCGACCGGACGTAGAATAGCTCAGGAAATCAAAAAGGCAGCCCAGACAAACCAGCTGGATAAGATAATAACCTGAAGCTACTGAAGTATTCTGAAGTTACTGAAGTATTTTGAAGTTACTGAGATCTTCAGAAACTTTCAAATAATTCAATTTTTCATTAGATATTCAGGGTTGGAATGGTCTTTCAATCCCTGATTACCCCTTTTTCTCAAATAGAAGATTTTTTGGTTCATCACTATTTCAAGTGGGTAATTTATATTCACTTCCTGAATCCGGAGATACAACACAGATAATATTTGAAAAAATTTATAGTGGGAAATCACATTCAAGATAAATGTTTATCTTTCTAGTGTCGCATCAGCAGTAAACTGTCGTATAAAATCAATTACAGCTGTTTGGAATCATTCAATCCTTGAGGATTGACGCAACACTAGTGTGGTCGCTTCCCAACTGAACAATTATTTTCCATCCATACAAAACAGCGAAGAGCCTTAAAAAGGATCCTCAAAACGAGATCCAAGCCTGAAAAACTTAAAGATAGAGACTTTTATTTTACCCAATCTAAACAAATTATTTTAAGTAGTTATCAGTCCGATACTATCAAGGATGCCTGAAGGGGAAAATAAAGAGTTCAGACCTGCTTTTGGAGGAAAATTCAGCGGGACATTGCGTATTCTTGGTAACGAAGAAAATGATGGAGAAGGGCTCCTGTTTCTTGGAAACTATATGGCACTTGACCATTCGAGGGGAGCTGCCGTTTATCTGGATGCCCTTAAACCTCATGCTGTTTTGATCTGTGGGAAAAGAGGGTACGGGAAATCCTATACGATGGGGTGCATGCTGGAAGAACTTGCCCTTCTCCCTCCCGCCATCAAGGGAAAACTTGCGTCCCTTATTATCGATACCATGGGAATTTTCTGGACAATGAGTTATCCGAATACTTCCGAGGCAGGAAGACTAAAAAACTGGGACATTGTACCCACAGGACTCGAAACCGAGGTTTTCGTGCCGGCAGGAAAGGTAGAAGCCTATAAGAGGCGAAACATAGAGGTAAAGCCTTTTTCGATTTCAATCCGGGAGCTCTCCGGAAGCCAGTGGTGCAGGGTCCTCAAGATTGAAGAGGTTTCTCCTCTTGGAATTATGCTCGTAAGGACTATTGAATCCCTCCGGGAAAAAGGCGAACCATATTCTTTTGAAGACGTTATCAGTGAGATCTTCCTGGATACGCGTTCGGATTCAGCATCTAAAGGGGCTGCTGAAAACTATTTCAGGGCTGTGAAGTCCTGGGGTCTGTTTTCAAAGGAAGGGACGCCTCTATCAGAACTAATATCAGGGGGCAGGACAACAGTCCTTGATGTAAGCGCCCTTGAAAACGAAAACGTTTGTGCTGCGGCAGTATCGATTCTTGCAGGCAGGCTTTATGCTGAGAGGCTTGAGGCAAGAAGGGCCTATGAAAAAAAGCAGATGGGAGAAAAATCGGAAGGAGAAGAGTTCCCCATGGTCTGGTTTTTCATAGATGAAGCTCATATTTTCGTCCCCGCGGGGAGGGAAAGCCTTGCTTCGGAGGTGCTTATTAACCGCTGCCTCAGGCAGGGCAGGCAGCCCGGCCTCTCCCTGGTACTGGCAACCCAGAGACCCGCAAGCCTTCACCCTGATGTTGTCTCACAGAGCGACCTTCTTATCTGCCACCGCCTCACCTCAAGTGATGATATTCTTGCCCTTGAAACTTCCCGGCCCCTTTATATGCAGGAAAGCCTCAGGGCATACCTGAAGAAAATGGGGAGTGAAAGGGGAGCTGCATTGATAGTAGATGACCACTCGGAATCTGTCCATATGGTGCGCATCCGCCCGAGGAGGAGCTGGCACGGAGGAGGAGAGCCAAGTGCTCTTGAGCCCTGAAGAGAGGAAAAAGAAGAAACAACAGCTCAAAACCCAGAGCAATTTGCTTAAGGCAGAGTATTTGTTTACTAAAGTTTTCCGGGCAAAACTAACCGTAAAACGGTAGAAATTGTTAACCATATTTATAACCTGTCAGAAAATAATTTAAATATTACCTGTGATACTTCAACCCTGTCAATAACCCCCACTAAAGTGGGAGGCTTGTTTCGGCAAGCCTTGATTGACCAGCCTAAGTCTTAATTGACTCCGTTGGATATGTCATGATACATTTGGATGCTTCCTCAGTCCACTTCCATATCGTGTAACATCAAAAGTCCTGAGAGGTAGGGGCGGTGTGTTACACACAACAAGCATGTCCAACATTGGCGAGAGGAGACGGTTTTCCAAAACCGTGTAACCTGCAAAGGGAATTCGTTTCCAAAGCAGAGTAGAGAGATCCAACAAAGTGGAAGGAATACCTGGAAGTGGAAGGAATACCTCCCGCCACTGAAGTAACGGGCATCCTACCTTAGAGATCGTGAACATTTAATCAACAGCGTTTAATTACAGCAAATTACGGTGATTTCATGAAAGGAAGAGCCTGGAAATTCGGAAATGACGTGGATACGGATGCAGTAATTCCCGGAAGGTACCTGATTTTCAATACCCCGGGAGAGCTTGCTAAGTATACATTTGAAGGCGTACGCCCTGATTTTGCAAAAAATGTTCATGAAAATGACATCGTGGTCGCAGGAAGCAATTTCGGCTGCGGATCCTCGCGTGAACACGCCCCTCTTGCCCTTAAAGGGTCAAAGGTATCCTGTGTGATCGCAAAGTCTTTTGCAAGGATCTTTTTCAGGAATGCTATCAATATCGGAGTCCCTGTCCTTGAATGCCCGGACACGGACAAGATCGACGACGGAGATGAACTTGAAGTAGACCTTGCAACAGGGGTCATTCAAAACAAAACAAAAGGAGAGACCTACCAGGCAACCCCCCTCCCGGATTTCGTCCGCGAGATCGTAGATGGGGGAGGGCTTATAGAGTATGCCCGGAAACTGGTCTCTGAGCGCTGAAAAACAGGAAACCTGTCCAAAGACAGACCTGATCCACGTTTGACATCTCGTAGTAAAAAGGCAGTTTTGCCTGTAAATTTGAAAGGAGTACAAACATGACGCAGTATAAGATTCCGGTCCTCCCCGGAGATGGGATAGGCCCAGAAATCATCGCTGAAGGCAGAAAAGTAATTGATGCCGCAGGCGAGAGATTCGGTTTTGATGTAGAATGGATTGAATACCCGCATGGAGCAGATCACTACCTGGAAACGGGAGAGCTGATTTCGGAAGAGACCTTAAAGGAATTATCCGGCTACCCTGCCCTTTACCTTGGTTCCATCGGAGACCCGAGGATTGCCCCCGGGGTTCTTGAAAAGGGAATCTTATTAACTGCGCGCTTTTACTTTGACCAGTATGTCAACCTGCGCCCGATAAAACTCCTCGAAGGAGTCTGGACCCCAATCAAGGATAAGACCTCAAAAGACATCGACTTTGTCGTGGTCAGGGAAAACACCGAGGACTTTTACGTAGGAATCGGCGGCAGGGCAAAAAAAGGAGAGAGTAAAGACCTCCTTGAAGTCAAAAGGACACTCTACTCTGCAAAATTCGGCCTTGATATCGAGACCGACAGCGAGGAAATTGGGTACCAGATCGGCCTTATCTCCAAAGAAGGTACAAAAAGAGTTATCGAGTACGCCTTTGACCTTGCAGAAAAACAGAAAAAACACGTCTCATCTGTTGATAAGGCAAACGTTCTTTCCGACATCTACGGCCTATGGAGAGAAGAGTTCAGCGCGGTTGCTGAAAAGCACCCAGGCGTTACCACGGACTTCAACTTCGTTGACGCCATTACAATGTGGTTTGTGAAAAACCCGGAATGGTTCGATGTGGTAGTAACCCCGAACATGTTCGGAGATATCATCACCGACCTCGGCGCCATGATCCAGGGCGGCCTCGGCCTTGCCCCGGGCGGAAACATCAACCCGAACGGCACAAGCATGTTTGAGCCAATCCACGGTTCAGCCCCAAAATACAAAGGCCTGAACAAAGTCAACCCGATTGCCACAATCTGGGCAGGCGCAATGCTCATAGAACAGCTTGGAGAAAAGGAAGCTGCAGACAACATAGTCAGTGCAATCCAGAGAAATATCCTGGACAGCAAAGTCAAAACCTACGACATGGGCGGCAAGAGCACCACCTCAGATGTCGGGGACGACATTGCAAGGATAATAAAGGGAGAATAATTCAAATCTCCCTTCATTACATTTTCTTTTCTAATTAACGTAGAATTCATTTTCTTTTCTAATTAACGTAGAATTGCCGGAATTTTCCGACTCTTTTTGAGAATCAGAACCATTTTTGGTCAAATATTATATCTTGGCCTGAGGAGAAAATTATCAATTTGTTAAAAAACCCGTAGAGAGGCATTTCCCACTGAAAAAAGGATTGAAACAATAGACAAAAGAGATATATAAAACAGGATATATAATAGTCTATGAATTTTAGATAGATTGGCATTTCTTGCCATGGGGGGAAACATGGATAAAAAAGATGATCGGACAATGATTGGAGTCTGTCCAAACTGCGGAAAGCCGTTCAGGATAGAGTCAACAGGCGGCGGAGAAGAGTGGCGCTACTGTGCAGAGGTGTGTGTAGATCCTGTAGCAGTACCGGCAGGAGCAAGGTTGCAGCCAGATAAAGCTACATTACGCTTCATAGACGGCAATATGAACGAGTATATGCGAGATGAATATATCAAAGTTCATGGCATTGATCCTTTGCCAATATGGAAAGCGATCGAGAAATGGCGTGAAGAACAGATAGAGAAGTGGAAAATGTAAGTTTAACATTTACTGATTAGAAACTATTTTTATCTTTTTTTAATTTTCTAACCCCATATTTATGGCCCAGGATCAGTTGGAAACAGAAAGGGATCAGTTGGAAACAGAAAGGGATCAGTTGAAAACAGAAAGGGATCAGTTGAAAACAGAAAGTCAACTACCCGCTAAATCTAAAATTTAACGGGTTTTCTGCTAAGGTATTATGAATGCTAAATAGGTCATCAATTTTCAGGAAAGCACTGTGATCCGGTCCTTCTGCCGATAGAGCCAGGAAAAAATACAGAGATAATTGAAATCTCCAGGTGTATCTAATTCGAGAGCAATCTCCACTAAAACAAGGTTCGGAACTCGGGAAGTAATACAACCTTCCTTTTCAGTTGCCTTTAAATCCCATAAAACTCCTACTACTCCTCTGATCGACGTGGCACGGAGAAAACAATTTGAAAAACCCCTGCACGGGGATAAGGAAAGCGTGCGCTTTGCAACCCCTGAGCCTATTGCCCGCTACAGGGCGCAGCGCCTGAGATGTAAGACTCTTGCTGATATCAGCTGCGGGATAGGAGGGCAAACCGTCTTTTTTGCGCAGCAGTGTGAGTTTGTATATGCAGTGGAAATCGACCCCGCGAAAATCGAGTATGCAAAACAGAACTGCGAGATGTACGGGCTTAACAATGTGAAATTCATCTGCGGGGATGCCCTTGACCCGAAAGTTATAGAGCAGATCCCGGCAGTAGATGTCGTTTTTTCGGACCCGTTCCGCCCGGCAGAAGAGGATGAGAGGCATGTCTCAAGCCTTGAGCCCGGAATCCCGAATGTGATTTCGGCTTATGGGGAAAAGACAAAAAATTTCGCCTTCGAAGCTCCACCCCAGATGCCGCCGGAAAGGATTCCTTTTGACTGCGAAAAAGAGTATATTTCCCTGGAAGGGCAGCTCAACCGCCTGACTCTCTACTTCGGCGGATTAAAACAGTATGATCGGCTTGCTGTGGCTCTTCCTGCAGGCGAAGGGCTGGTCTCAAAGAATATGCCGCTTCCGCAGATAAGGGAAACGGAAAAGATGAAACTCTGCGCCTATGAACCAGAACCCTCTGTTGTTGCAGCAGGGCTGCTGCCTGAACTTGTGGAATCCATGATGCAGATGGCAGGACCCATTGTAGGGGCTTTCGAGCTATTCAGGGTTGACAAAAAGAGGCTTTTGATGACCTCTGATGCCCTGATAAAGCAGTCCATGATCAAACATCACTACCTGGTCCTGAAGGTCACCCCCTTTGAGCCCAGGGAAATCAATAAGTTCCTGAAAGACAGGAACGTTGGAAGTGTCGTGCTTCGGGCAGGCGTAAAACCCGAAGACTACTGGGAAGTCAGAAACGAAGTCGAAAAAGGCCTTGAAGGGAAGAAAACCATACACCTCTTTGTAAAAGACGGGATTGCAATTCTCTGTGAAGTGCTTTTTAAGGTATGAATTAACCACCGAAAACACGAAAGGACACGGAAAGACCTTATCTATACTCTTTTACTCCATACTTTCCGTGCCTTCCGTTGTCATAAAAGCTGGACTGAAGGAAGGGGAATGTTCACGTTAGAATCTCTAATTTAATCGTCCACTGGTAAGCGGGTGATATTTTGAGACCCGATTAACCATTGCGACTGAAGCAGTTCACTTTAATTTGCTCAAAGCCCACCGCCTCCAGCAGCGCCAGGGCGCAAGAACGGAAAGACTGGGAGCCATTATGGTTGCTCCGTAATAGTCTCAACCTATTAACTACGGATCACCTGTAATTGGAAAAATTCTAAAAAAAGACATCAGGATAAAAAGATCTGAAAGAGAGAAATCCAGAAACTAAAAAAGTAAAAAGAACCGGGCTTTAAAAACCCGGTATCGGCATTGATTTTTCGGCTCAATCGGGTTTGATTGAGCCATTCAACCTGAGAGGTCCATTCGGTTTTCAGGCTTGCTTGCAGGCATCTTTCACAAGCTCAAGCCCTCTGGCAAGAGCGTCCTGTATCCTTGTGGGATCAGTTCCGCCGCCCATTGCAAAGGAAGGCTTTCCGCCTCCGCCTCCGCCGACAATCTTTGACATCTCACGGATAAGGCCACCGGCATTGATTCCGGATTTCAGGGCTTTTTCTCCGACAGATGCTACAAGCTTGACGCCTTCGACATCGCTTGCGAGAAGGGCAACTACATTTTCATGTTTCAGAAGTTCCGTAGCTATCTTCTGGAGTTCAAGAGAATCTGCTCCCGCAACAGATTCGGCAACAACCCTGAAATCTGCAACCTCAGAAGCATCCCCGAGCATCCTGTAAACCCTGGACCGGGCAAGTTCTTCTTTGAGCCTTTCGTTTTCTTTCTTGAGGTCTTTCCATTCCCCGAAGAAACGATCCACACTTACCGGGAGGTGTTCCGGAGGCACGCTCAGGGTCTTTGCGGAATCAACAAGGAGAGATTCCATTTTTTGCATGGCGCGAACTGCTGCATCTCCGGCTGAAAACTCGATCCTCTCTACTCCGTCCTGAATCCTCTCTGTCTTCAGGATTTTGATAGGCCCGATGATGCCAGTACTCAGGCAGTGGGTCCCACCGCAGGCTTCCACATCGTCTCCTACCTTTACAATCCTGATCTTCTCTCCTGGAGGCACTCCGCCCTGGTAGAGTCCAAAGCCGTATTCCTGCTCGGCTTCAGTCCTCATCATCCATTCCGTAACCACACGTTTGTTTTCCATAACCGTGCGGTTAGCCAGAAGCTCGATCTGCCTGATTTCCTGAGGAGAGATGTGTCTGTAATGGGAAAGGTCAAGCCTGGAGTGGTCCTCAAACTTCTGGGCACCAGCCTGCCAGATGTGTTTTCCGAGAACCTTTCTGGCCGCATCATTTACAATATGGGTTGCTGTGTGGTGCCTTGCAAGGGTCATCCTGCGCTTTTCATCGACCTTTCCAGTGATAATATCGCCTTTGGTGATCTCAAGTCCCCTGTCAGGAATATCAACTGTGTGTACGATTACACCGTCATAGACCTGAACATCCACAACCCTGTAAACGGTATCTCCACCAGTGACGGTCCCGAGATCTGCAGGCTGCCCTCCACCTTCCGCATAGAAGAATGTGTTGTCCATCACGATATGGTTATCAAACACATCAAGGACGACTGCCTCGAACTCCAGACGGGTGGGTTCGTCATAGAAGCGGCGTTTGGTCTTAGGAAGGTGCTTGAGCCTTTCTGCAAAAGGAATCACCTGTTCTTCCTTTTCTTCAGCTTTGTTGTGCAATTCACCAATAATGGAATAGAAATTGTCAGGGAACTCCACTCCGACCCCGATCTCGGCTGCAACTTCTTTTGCCATCTCTGGCGGTATTCCGTGTGAGTCGTAGAGTTCGGTTAACTGGGAGAGAGGAATTTTTTCTCCGGTCTTCTTGAAATGGGATGCCGATTTATGGATGATCCTGCGTCCCCGCTCCATGGTAGCGTTGAACTTTTCCTCTTCTGATTCCAGGATATCCTTAATGACAGGGAAGTTATTCCTGAACTCAGGGTACTCGGGCATGTTCTTTATGTGCATGTCCACGATTTCGGCGAGTGGAATCCTGATATCAAGGTCTTTCATCATGCGCAGCGTCCTTCTCAGGACGAGGCGTGCCAGATAACCTGCTTTGACATTGGAGGGAATGATTCCGTCCCCGAGCATGAAGGTGAGACAGCGCGTGTGGTCAGTGATCGCATAGACCTTTTCGACAGGTTCCATGATAGCAGAGAGTTTTTCCACTGTCATCCCAATGCTAGAGGCCACTTTTTTCCTGAGTTCCAGCAGGTTTGCCTTTTCACTGACATCCATAAACCCTGCAAGCCGTGCGTTCTGCGCCAGGATGTTTGCATACTCAGGGTTATTCAGTTCATGTTCAAGCCCTGCGAGCCCCATGAGTTCGTTTACTATGCCAGGGAAAAGAGCATCATAAATAGTAGGTGAACCCCTTGAAGCCCAGACAAACCGCTCAAGACCATATCCGGTATCCACGATGTAGTTGTCCATCTTTGAATAGGTCTCGCCCTTGATCAGGACATCTCCTTTTTTGTCGGTCTTCAGGTCCATGAAAACAAGGGTGGCAAGCTCGAGCCCATGCACAATGACTTCTACACAGGGCCCGGCATTGCCTCCGCCTGCCCAGGGCTCTTCTTTGTAGGTTACAGCAAAGGGGTCTACCTTGAGAGAGTTCAGGAGCTCATCGCAGAGTTCCAGGGTATGCTCCTTCCAGTAAATTTCATTGTCCCTTTTGTTGAAAGCGTGGTGCGCCATCATTTCAAAAGTTGTCAGGTGGCGTCCACTCCTGCCCACCGAATCCAGGTCGTTTAACCTGATACACGGCTGGGAAATCGTAAGGGGGTTTGCAGGAGGTGGAACCTGTCCTGAAGTTACAAAGGGCTGGAAGTCTGCAATTGAAGCAATGGTAAGGTAAATATCGTCTCTCCAGCGAGCGACCACAGGATAGCGATCAATCCTTGTATGCCCTCTTGCTTCAAAGAAGGAAAGGTAGTATTCGCGCATCTCTGAAAGATCGAATTCCCTGGAAAAGACAGGGCTTCCTATAAAGGAATAGGGATCACAGGGCGCATCTCCGCAAGTATTTCTTTCAGGGTCACGTGTCCAGAAGAATTTGCCACATTTCTGGCACTGCTTCCGGACGAAACCGTTGTTTTTGAAAAAGTCAAGTTGATACTCATCTTCAAGCATGATAATCTCTCCGGATGGTAGGGTGCGATCTGCCCCGCTGTATCTGAAAATAAAAGGAAAGCAGAAGTATCCCAGCTCAACCGTCTCAGGGGGTTTCAGGCACTTTAGTGCTTATATGATGATCTTATACTGATCTTAAATGATGATCTTAATGCGTTTATCCATTAATTTTGACGTACAGCGGCATGGAAATAAACCTCAAATGATGAGGCTATGTGGGCTTGTGTACGAATAAACTTTTACAGCTAATTGTTTTTTAATATAAGTAACTTACATAATACTGATGAAATGTACATAATACTGATGAAATATATAATAATGTTACATAATATTTTGTATTTAAACGAGCCCACACTTACGAACCTTAACTATTAGGGGCACTTCTACAGAAAAACTTTGTTCTTCAGTGTGAAAGATAAGAAAGTGTTCTTTGCCTCCTGAGGCAAACTTCTTGTCTGTAAAGCTACCCGAAAAAAAGACATCGTAGGGAGAAGGTTAAAGGAGGCATACTTCGGCTACTTAAGTACCCTTAATTATAATACTGTTACTCAAAAGCTTCAACTTAAACAACGCTAATCAAGTAACGCTAATCAAGTATGCCTGCTCCCTAAAATCATTACCTGTACAGCACAACTGTCCTGCCGCGTACGTCAATCAGTGTGGATCTTGTAGCTGCGGCAATCTCAGCTGCGATCGTTTTCAAATCTTTTCCTTCTTCTGCGCTCTTGAGTACCCTGACCTTTACAAGCCTGTTAACTTTCAACTTATTGTTCAGTTCTTCGATCAAAGTTTCAGTGACCCCATTCTTTCCAATATTAAGAATAGGACTGATCTTGCTTGCATCGGATTTCAGCTGGTATAGTTTTTCTTTCTCCATTGCCCTTCCTCACATCGCTAATGATAAAACTCGCCTGCTAATTATAAAAAGCTCACATCATCAATGTGATAAGAAATGCACAACATCGATGAAATAATTCCTTCTACCTTGAAGCTAGTTTACCCTTGAGTATGATTTCACCCATTCTCACCGGCATCTATATCAAAGTTTCCCGGTGAGCCCAATTTCGGGGATCAGCTGGTTTCCAGTTCTTTTATAAATTACTTATTTCACCCGTATGTGGGCTTTTTGCGTTGATAGATACCGAACATGGACAGGGATTTCACATAATTTCGACATCTTTATTATCGGCTTGATATTCATTAACGCTATAGAGAACCAAAAACGGAGCATAAAACCCCTCTTCCACTTCAGGGAGGCGACTGTAAATGAACCCAAACTTGCTTGATTTGATCCTGTTTTCAGAGAAGAGAAAAGCTTTTCTCCTGCTGTTGAAGGAAGGACCAAAGAATGCTCAGGAGATTCTTGAAAGGCTTCAGGTTCCAAGAACCGCTCTCCTTCCCCAGATAAAAAAGCTGAAAGAACAGAACCTTGTAATCCACGAAGAAGGAGTTTATCGCCTCAGCCTGATAGGAGAGATTGTTATAGAGAAAATGCAGCCTCTTCTGGATACCCTGGAGATTTTTGAGAAAAATGAAGAATTCTGGGCAGACAGAAAACTCTCACCTATTCCCCCCCATATTATGAAACGGATCAGCGAACTTGGAAATTATAGCCTGATAGAACCGGACCTGAGCCATACTTTTGATATTAACCCGGAATTCATGAAATATGTTTCTAACTCGAATCATATCCTTATGTTTTTCTCCTATTTTCATCCCCAATTCCCTGCCTTCTTCCTGGATCTTACCAGAAGAGGCACTGAGATTTCCCTTGTCCTGAGCGAATCTGTGTACTTACGGCTTACAGAGGATTTCAAAAAAGAAGGAGAAGAGCTTCTCAGAATGAAGAATGCAAGTCTCTTTATAATGGACAAAAAAGAAGTGGAGATCCCTGCAGTCGTTGCATCTTCTGATAAAATAATGATTCTGGGGCTGTTTAATGAAAGCGGAAGATTTGACCGCCAGTATGTAATAAGCTTCGAACCCGGGGCAATAGAATGGGGAAAAGACCTGTTCGAATACTTCAGAGACATGAGCAGAGAGATAAAAATTAAAGACAAATAAGAACCTGTAAAAACGTAATCTCGGGTCAAAGGCTATTTTTTAGAGCCATCTGAGATTGAAACCTTTTTAGAGGAACTATTTTTAAATTAATATGTTTAAGTGAGACTTTTTTAATTAATGTTTTTAGACGAGGCTGTTTTTAATTAAGGCTCCCCTATAAAAATCCGGAGGTATTTCATTAACCTTAAATATTAGGTATGCCTAAATATGGCAAAAGTCAAAATTTAGGCGTACCTAAAAATAAATATGACGCATAAATGAGAGTTAAAGCATGAAACTGCCACTTATCTGTCCTGAGAAGAAGTGCTGCCGGGGGAAAAAAGAATGCACTCCTGGTAAAGGGCTGCCCAAAATCGTACTTGTAGGAAGCCCTAACGTGGGCAAAAGCAGCCTTTTTAATGCCCTTTCCGGAAGTTATACTGTGGTCTCAAACTATCCGGGGACCTCAGTTGAGGTCAGCCGGGGAAAAAGCAAGATAGGAGACATGGAGTACGAAATTATCGATACTCCCGGAATGTATTCCCTGCTCCCTGTAAGCGAGGAAGAGAGAGTATCTCAGCGCCTGCTCTTTGACGAGAAAACCTTTGTCTGCCTGCATGTGGTGGATGCCAGGAATCTCAGGCGCATGCTCTCATTTACACTCCAGCTCCTTGAAGCCAGGCTCCCCC
Source organism: Methanosarcina sp. 1.H.A.2.2 (assembly GCF_000979975.1). Classification (NCBI taxonomy): domain Archaea; kingdom Methanobacteriati; phylum Methanobacteriota; class Methanomicrobia; order Methanosarcinales; family Methanosarcinaceae; genus Methanosarcina; species Methanosarcina sp. 1.H.A.2.2. Next base: position 19,873 of record NZ_JJQL01000079.1, on the reverse strand, counting down.
TTATCCTTGTCCTGAACATGATGGACGAAGCTGAGGAAAGGGGAATAGAAATTGACATACATGGACTCAGCCGGTCCCTCGGAATCCCTGTGGTAGGCACGGTTTCAAGTGAGGGGAAAGGAATTGAAGAACTCAAAGCTGCAATTGCGGAATATTCTCATGAAAAACTTACTCATGAGAAAACCACGCCGGAAATCGATTACGGACCTGAAGTAGAGCCGTACATCTCGGAAATAGAAGGCTTGCTGGAAACTGCAGAAGAAACAGGGATATCAAAAAGGTCCCTTGCTCTCCTGCTACTTCAGGGAGACAGGACGGCACTTGACTCTGTGTCCAGCCACGTTGAGGCATACAGGCATAAAAGTGAGAAAAGCGAGGCCGGTAAAAATGATTTTGAGGAGCTTCAGAATGAGCAGTTTCAGAAACTTGCAGAAACAGCCTCAGTAAAAGCAGGGGTCCCTCTGTCCTACCTGTTCACCCTCAAGAGGCAGGAGCCTGTAAACGAAATCGTAGAGCAGGTAATGGGAGTGCAGGGAAAGGAGAAAAAAGCAGCACAGAAAACAAAAACCGAAAAGAAGAAAAGGGAAACGAAAAAAGTCCTCCTTGCAGAAAACATCGATAGCGTGCTAACCCATCCTTTGCTTGGCATCCCGGTGCTCCTCCTTGTCCTGTACTTCGGGCTTTACCGTTTCGTAGGAGTCTTTGCAGCAGGCACTCTTGTCGACTTCCTGGAAAACAGGGTATTCGGAGAGCACATAAACCCCCTGGTAACCACCTGGTTCACATCCCTTGTGCCCTACCCTGCCCTGCAGGACCTCTTTGTAGGGGAGTACGGGATATTTACGCAGGCTGTAACCTATGCAATTGCCCTTATCCTGCCGATAGTGGGAGCCTTTTTCCTCGTATTCTCAGTTATCGAAGATACGGGATACCTCCCGAGGCTGGGCCTGCTCCTGGACGGGATGTTCAAAAAAATAGGGCTCAGCGGAAGGGCAGTAATTCCGATGGTGCTTGGTTTTGGCTGCTCAACTATGGCTACGATGGTCACGCGGACTCTTGAGACAAAAAGGGAAAGGCTGATTTCAACCATTCTGCTCGCCCTTGCCATCCCCTGCTCGGCCCAGCTTGGCATTATTCTTTCCATTCTTTCCGGAAACCCAAATGGGCTGATTGTCTGGGCTGGCGTAATAGTGCTTGAGTTTGCTTTCATAGGATACCTGGCTGCCAGACTTCTGCCGGGAGAAGCTCCGACCTTCATACTGGAAATGCCTCCCCTCAGGATACCGCGGCTTTCAAACATAGCCGTGAAGACCTATTCAAGGATGCACTGGTACTTCCTGGAAGTCCTGCCCCTCTTTGTCCTGGCAAGCGTGCTGATCTGGATAGGAAGGCTGACAGGTCTTTTTGCCCTTGCCCTGAAAGCTATGGAATACCCGACCGTCTGGATCGGCCTGCCTTCTGATGCTGCTGATATTTTTCTCTTCGGTTTTTTCAGGAGGGACTTCGGGGCAGCAGGGCTCTACGGAATGCATGAAGCCGGGTTACTGACAGGCGTGCAGCTTGTAGTTGCGGCAGTCACTCTGACCCTCTTTATGCCCTGCATTGCCCAGTTCATGATGACAATAAAGGAGAGAGGATTTAGAACGGCCCTTGCAATCTCCGGCTTCATTTTCCCCTCTGCCTTCCTCGCAGGCTTTATTGTAAACACCCTGCTAACCGCGCTGGGGGTGAGCCTGTGAACTGCCCCCTGTGCGGAAGCGAATTTGAAAAGGCAAATGAAACGAAATGTACCGGCTGCGGAAAACTGCACAACTGCAACAAGCAGTGCTGCCCTTCCTGCGGGTACGAACTTGTAAAAGAAGCAAAGATAATACAGCTCATAAGGAGACTCTTTAAATGATAGCAGAAAATTCACAGATCTCTCTGAATCCCACCCTTAAAACTACCACACTTTCATCAATGGAGCCTAAAAAAGCGGGAAAGATCTCCCATCTGGAAACGAAAAACCAGGGGATTTTGCAGAAACTGATAGCAATGGGCATCCTGCCCGGCATGCCTGTTACCCTGCTCAGGCGCTCTCCCTCTTACTTCTTTGAGGTAGACCAGACCCGGTATGCCGTGGACAGGGAAGTTGCAAACCATATCTTTGTCAGTTACTGAGCCGGTACAGGGTCAGAAGAATCACAGTAAATACAGAAGAATAGAAGAAATTGATCTGCAGACTTCAGGAACAGAACTTCTCAATTCTTCTGTAAAAAGGCGCAGCTCGGAAAAAGAAACCGGGAAAAAAGGAGGGATTTATTCCCTTACGTGCCTGACAATGTGCCCGGCTTCGGGAATGATAATTTTAGAAAGGGCCAGTTTTACGGCATTTGGGGACCCCGGGAGACAGAACACTGCCTTTCCTTTAATCACGCCTGCTGCGGCTCGGGTCAGGATTACGGAAGTGCCTATTTCTTCAAGGCTTTTATACCTGAAAAGTTCCCCGAAGCCAGGGATTTCCTTCTCAAAAAGAGGGGCTACGGACTCTATAGTAAGGTCTTTTGGAGCAAGCCCTGTGCCTCCGCTTGTTACGACAATATCCGCAGAGCTGTCAAGGGCGTCAGAAACGGCATCAAGAAGTGTATTTTTTTCATCTGGCACAAGCCTGTAGAAAGAGACGTTGTTGCCTGCGGCCTCAAGAAGTTCTTTCATAGCTTTTCCCGAAAGGTCTTCCGCCTTGTCGGGAGAAACTGAGTCTCCGTATTTTTCGTACCTTGAGGTAGAAATTGTAATTATGGCAAAAGAAAAAGATTTTTTAGAGTATTTTTTGTGAATTTCCGGTATGGATTCTTGCATGAAAACAGCACTCTCCAATATATTCAGATTATTCTCTTTTTCTGGGGACCCTGTTCAGTTCCCACATTATGTTTCCACATTATGATTTCACATTATGATTTCACATTATGTTTCCACATTATGTTTCCACATTATGATTTCACATTATGTTTCCACATTATGTCTATTCATCCTGTTATTCCGTATCCTGTTATGTTTACTTGCCTGCCCATATTTTAATAACTTACCAGCCCAATGCTCAGGTTATGCATATACTTGCGGCGGATATAGGAACAGGTACGCAGGATATTCTGCTCTTTGATTCGGAAAAAGAGGTTGAAAACAGCCTGATAATGGTCATGCCCGCTCCCACACAGGTTACTGCGGAAAGAGTGCGGAGAGTAACAAAGGCAGGAAAGGCGCTTGTACTTACCGGAACCATAATGGGAGGAGGGCCCTCGGCATGGGCTGTCCGCACTCACCTGAAAGCAGGTCTTCCGGTGTATGCCACTGAAGAAGCTGCTCTGACCATTCATGATAACCTTGAGAGAGTGAAGGCTTTCGGAGTCCGGATTGTCTCGGAGGAAGAGGCAAAAAAACTTGCAGGTTCAGGGGAGGCGCTGGAAATTGTTATGCAGGACTTTGACCCCTGCGCCGTTTCATGCGCACTTTCAAATTTTGAAGTCAGGATGCCGGAAAATTATGCAGTGGCAGTACAGGACCATGGAAACGCCCCGGATAAGAGCAACAGAGTCTACAGGTTTGAACTTTTAAAAGAACTTATAGATGAAGGAGGAAAACTCGAAAACTTTGTGTACCGGCCCGAAGAAATCCCGCAGGCTTTTACCCGCATGAAAGCCCAGGCAGATTCACTTCTTAAAGCCACGACAGCCCTTAAAACGCGGGCAATTTTCATGGATACGGGATCTGCAGCCATATTCGGGGCTCTTACTGACCCTGTAGCCGTCCAACCTTCCATAGTGGTCAATATAGGAAACGGACATACTCTTGGGGCTCTTGTAAATGAAAACAGGATCACAGCTATTTTTGAGCATCATAGTTCCAGCATGGACCCGGAAAAGCTCCAGGACTATGTTATCAGACTTGCCGGGGGGGCGCTTGGCTTTGAGGAAGTCTTTAATGACGGAGGGCATGGTGCATATATAAAGGAAGCCCCTGGCATTGAGCAGGTGCGCTCTATAATGGTTACAGGTCCGAAAAGGGAGATGCTTGAAAAGCTCCCGGGCTCAGAAGTCAGGCAGGAAATTTCAAAAAAGCTGCACTTTGCCGCACCCTTCGGGAGTATGATGCTTTCAGGCTGTTTCGGGCTTCTTACAGGATTTTTTGAGAAATATTCGGAACCATCATATAAACAACCGGAGGCTATCAATAAAACTTATAAACCACTAAGTAGTAGGGAATAAGTCACCTAAGCTCGGGATATATAAAATTTTAGGGACTGTAGAATTTCAAGCGTGAAATTCCCTATCGGAGAACATGGGGACGCAGAAGTTTCCTGCCAACCCGCAAGGGCAGATTTACAGATAAATGTAAATACAGGCAGGTAGCTCTATATGCACATATCTGATACTGAATGGTTTGCTAAACAGTTTCTTACAAACGCGATGCAAACATTTATATACGGAAACAAATCCGTTACAACAAATTTCTATTAAAATCATTATATTTCAGGAGAATCAATCTTATGGTACGAAAGCCAGGAAGTATGTACAGAAACGTGAGACAGCGCTCATTTACCAGAAAAAAATACATGGGCGGTGTTCCCGGAAGTCAGGTTATTCACTATGACATGGGAGATAAAGCAAATACCTCCTTCCCGATTAAAATTTCCCTGCTTGTAGAAGAAAAATGCCAGATCAGGCACGTTGCTCTTGAAGCAGCCCGTATTACAGCAAACAGGCACCTGAGTGGAGATGCCGGAAAGATGGGCTTTTACATGAAGCTCCGTGTTTACCCCCACGAAGTACTCAGGGAAAACAAACAGGCAACAGGCGCTGGTGCTGACCGTGTATCCAGTGGGATGCGCAGGGCTTTTGGAAAGAATGTCGGTACTGCAGCAAGGGTAAACGCAATGCAGAAGATCTTTACAGTGGCAGTTGAGAAGCAGAACTTCCAGGCTGCAAAGAAAGCTCTCTGGCACGCTGGACAGAAGCTGCCCACACCCTGCAGAATCGTTATCGATGAAGGCGCAGAACTGGTACAGTAACCGGTAAATCCTTAAAGATTACAAAGGAGTCTAAAGAATGTATGATTACGAAGAGCTTTTGGATCGTGCAATGGCAAAGATGCCGGACACCGAGACTACTGATGCTCGATTCGTAATCCCTGAACCCAAACTCTTTTCCGAAGGTAAAACCACAATTCTGGATAACTTTGGAAACATTGCAGACATCCTTAACCGGGACCCTGACCACCTGATGAAATATCTCACCAGGGAACTGGGGACTGCAGGGAAGATAGAAGGCACACGTGCAGTCTTCCAGGGCAGGTTTACGAGAGCTCAGATTACAGATAATATTCAGGCATATGTTGACGAATACGTTATGTGTTCGGAATGTGAACGCCCTGATACCCAGCTTGTAAGGGTGGACAGAGTGCTTATCCTGAAATGTTCTGCTTGTGGGGCTCACAGACCTGTCAAAAAGAGAAAGGTAAGCAACGTGGTTGTCAGGGATGCTATCGAAGAAGGCGGAACCTACGAACTCCGGATAGATGCCGTTGGGTCCAAAGGTGACGGGATAGCAAAAATCGATAAGTACACAGTCTTCGTGCCCGGAGCCGCAAAAGGCGATGTGGTCAAAGTAAAAATAAAGAAAATCAGCGGAAACCTTGCCTTCTCAGAAAGGGCATAAGGTTTAAGCTTTTTTTTTAAATACTTTAAGAGGCTGTCCAGGCTGACTACTAATTAATTTCAGTCATCGCGTCGGACAGCCGAAGTCCTCATTTTCAAGACTGATATTCAACATAATTTCGTGTTCAGTATTACATTCAGGCACTGCCTATTTTTAAAGATTTAATGGTTCTATGAGGCTGGTTTGAAGTATATTTTTTGAAAAAAAACGCCTCCGTTTAGCCCGGTAAACCAGGAATGATTTAAACGAGCGGTTTAAACCAGAGACGATTTTAAATATTTTCCAGTCAAATCAGGAACCCGTAAGAAAATCACCTGTGAGGAAAAATGACTCCTGAAAAAAAGACTGTACTGGACCCTCCTGTAAAGGACAGAAATATAGAACTTTTCTCCATGCCAGGGCTGTCTGTGAACCTTCAGCAGTATGAAGGGAAAGCCCTGAAACTTACAGCAAGCGGGACCCTGAAAGCAGCCTGCGGCCCTATACTGAAAAAGATGAATTCACGCCTTCAGGAGGAGAAAGCGGCTCTTATACAGGAGGACAGGGTTGTTCCTTCAGCATGGCTGCCTCCCATCCCAGGCCCCGTTTTCAAGCGCCTCATTTTTGCAGAAATTCAGATAGCTCTGGGAAAATATATTCCTGAAACCGTCTCCATTGAGCTCACCCGCCAGACCAGTTCAAGGTACCCGCCAGGAACAGCCGCTAACGAACTGGATACAGGCACAATTAAAAGAATAATAGACGAAGCCCTGGAACTTGGGACCCTCATTATCACTTTTACTGAGAATGACCCCCTGCTGAAGGAAGATGTCTTCGAGCTTATCGAGTATGTGGACAAAAACCGCGCGATAGTGAACTGTTCCACCTGGGGCACGGATTTTTCAAAAGAAACTGCCCTTAAACTGAAAGAAGCCGGACTTCATTCCCTCATGGTTGGCGTTTATTCAACTAATCCCGAAAAACACGATGCTGCCCGAAACTCCCCAGGAGCGTACGACTGGGCGATCTCTGCCATAAAACTGGCTCTGGAAGCCGGGCTTCTGGTTGTTATGACAACTCACGCCTCCCCGTCAAACATGCAGGAACTTCCTGCCCTCTATGCCCTTGCATCGGAACTCGGGGTACATGAGTTTTCAGTCTGGGAATCAATGCCAAAAAACAGAGACGACCCTGTGATTACAGACCGGGACCGGAGAATAATCCTTGAAATGTACCACAGGATTAACTCGGATCCGAAAGGCCCTCGCATGTTTTCAAACACTTATTTCGAAGGGCAGATGATGGGTGCAATGGCAGGCCGGCGCTGGATGCATGTAACCGCCGATGGTGATGTAAAACCAAGCCCTTACCCTCCTTTCAGATTCGGGAATGTAAAAGAAGTACCCTTAAAAGAGATCTGGCAGAGGATCAGGAGCTATCCGTATTTCCAGCGGCAGAAAAATTTGAGCCCCATGCATGACCCCGAGTTTATGGAATTCGTTGACAAGATCCCTGAAGAGGCAAAACTGCCCTATCCTTTTGAAGAGATTTGCGAGAAATAACCGGGGCATATAAACAGAATTGCTCAGAATTTACTGGCAGCCGGATGAGAATATTAAAGGAACAAAAGCAGATAGATACCAGGTAGATGACAGTATCCAGGGCTGCCAGAAGATAAACATTTACATATGAGCAGGTATTTTTAAAGAGCAATTTAGCCGGAGCGGGGTTTACACCCTTATTTACGTCACCCTTATTTATGTAGCAAGAAAAAGCTGCCTTCGGCAATTTTCCGGAAAAGGCAGCCCATGAGGGACTTTATGAATACTAAACTTGACCCATGGAGTTCAAGCGAGATCACTGACTATTCCAAGTTATTCGAAGAATTCGGGATTTCTCCTTTTGAAAACGTACTTCCGGAAATCCCTTCCCCGCATATGTACATGCGGAGGAAAGTTATCTTCGGGCACCGTGATTACGAACAGATTGCAGAGGCCATGCGGACAGGTGCCCCATTTTCAGTCATGGACGGCTTTATGCCCTCCGGAAAGGTCCACCTTGGGCACAAGATGGTCATGGACCAGATAGTCTGGCACCAGGAAATGGGAGCTTCCGCCTTTGTCGGGATTGCAGACAGAGAAGCTTTTTCAGTCCGCGGCTTTTCCTGGCAGAAGTGCAGGGAAATCGGGGTAGAAGAATACATATTAAGCCTGATTGCCTTCGGATTCAAACCCGACGGCCTTATCTATTTCCAGTCAGGCTGTGGAAGCGTCAAAGACCTGGCATTTGAACTCGGGGTCAAGGTTAATTTCTCGGAACTGAGCGCCATCTACGGTTTTTCAGGAGAGACAGGCCTCTCCCATATGATAAGCGCAGCAACCCAGGCTGCAGATATCCTCCAGCCCCAGTTAGAAGAATTTGGGGGACCAAAACCCATTGTAGTACCAGCGGGCCCGGACCAGGACCCTCACCTCCGCCTTACAAGGGGGCTTGCCGGCAAGATGAACATGTTCAGGGTAGAGGAACGGGCAGACGTAAAGACAGAAAGGAAATACCTGAGCGTCAGGGGAAAAGGAGCCCCGAAAGAGGCCCTTCAGGAGCTCAAGAAACGCATTCCCGGGAAAGTAAAACTCTATGAAGAGCACATTGACGTACTCGAATATCCCGATCTTGCAGGACTTGAAAAGCTTGTCAGGGACGTAGCAGTCGAGTTCGGAGGCTACGCTTTCATTCCTCCTGCATCCACCTATCACCGCTTCATGAGCGGGCTTCAGGGCGGAAAGATGTCCAGCAGCATTCCTGAAAGCCAGATTGCCCTTACGGACGACCCGGAGGAAGGGGCAAAAAAGGTAAAGAAGGCAAAGACCGGAGGCTGTGTAACCCTGGAAGAGCAGAAAAAGCTTGGCGGAAAGCCCGAAGAGTGTTCTGTCTTCGAACTGATGCTTTTCCATCTGCTTGATGATGACAAAGAACTGCTGGAAATCAGGCAGGAATGTGTCTCAGGAACAAGGATGTGCGGCTCATGCAAACAGCTTGCAGCCGAAAAGATGCATGATTTCCTTAAAGACCATCAGGAAAAGCGGGAACTTGCCAGGGAACAGCTTGACGAGTACAGAATTATTTACAAAAATTAAATTAAAAATATACTTATTAAATTCTTATAACCTATCAAATTCTTAATCATTTCAGGAAGATCAGGACGTGGTTACAATATGAGTGCTCAGGATAACCTCACAATCAACGAGAAAAAAGTCTTGCTCGCCCTTGAGGAACTGGGGTCGGCAGCCCCCGATAAACTGGAAGAGAAGTCCGGGCTTCAGGTGGATGCGGCAATGCAGGCAGCCTTCATGCTCCAGGAAAAAGAACTTGCATCCATTTCCGAAAAAGTGCTCGAACGCTACTCCCTTACAAAGGAAGGAGAAAAATATACAAAAACAGGACTTCCGGAGCGCCAGATAATTGACGCCCTGAAAAATCCTACCTCCCTTGAAGAACTGAGGAGCCGTTTTTCCCCTCAGACCATGGGAATTGCAACCGGCTGGCTCGTAAAAAAAGGGTGGGCGAAGGTTGAAAACGGGATGATGGTGCCTTCGGGAAAAGCTCCTGCTGGCAAAGATGAAGAAGCCCTTACATCTTTCGCAGGCAAGATAAAGACTCTCGAAGAGCTTGCAGCCGATGAAGGGACTGTAAAGGACCTGCTCAAGCGCAAAATTGTCATAAAACAAGAAGAGAAGTTCAGGACTGTATCCATAACAGGTGCAGGAAGAGCCCTTGCAGCGCAGGGTATTGTCCTTGAAGAAGAAATTGCCCAGATCACATCCGAACTGCTGAAGAGTGGAGCCTGGAAAGGGAAAAAGTTCAGACCTTACAGGCTTGACATTACTCCAAAGCCCCTCTACGGAGCAAAAATCCACCCTTACAGGCGCCTGATTGAACAGATGCGCCAGATCTTCCTGGAAATGGGCTTTACAGAGATCAAAGGCGGCATCATCCAGAGCTCTTTCTGGAACTTCGACGCCCTCTTCCAGCCCCAGGACCATCCGGCCAGGGATATGCAGGATACCTTCCACCTTGGCAGTACCTGCCAGCTTCCGGCTGAATATCCAGAGAAAGTGGCAGCAATGCACGAGAACGGAGGGGACATTGACTCCTGCGGCTGGGGAGGAATCTGGGACAGGGAACTTGCCGGGCGCAATGTGCTCAGGACCCATACCACTTCAGTAACCATAAAGTACCTCGCAGACCATCCCGAACCGCCTGTAAAAGCCTTCTGTATTGACAGGGCTTACCGCAGGGAGACAATTGACCCGACCCATACCCCTGAATTCGAGCAGCTTGAAGGCGTGGTTATGGACAAGGACATGTCTTTTGCAGACCTGCTTGGCCTCCTGGCAGAGTTCTACCACAGGATGGGGTTCGAAGAAATCCGCTTCCGCCCCGGCTATTTCCCCTATACCGAACCGAGTGTGGAACCTGAGGTCTACGTGGAAGGCCTCGGCTGGGTTGAACTCGGAGGCGCAGGCGTCTTCAGGAAAGAAGTTACAGAACCTTTCGGGATCAAAGAACCCGTCCTTGCCTGGGGGCTCGGGGTAAGCCGGCTCGCCATGCTGAAACTTGGGCTTAAAGACCTGAGGCTCCTCTACCAGTCCGATATTGACTGGCTCAGGAAAAGCGAAGTATGCAAGATCTGAAAACTTAAAGCTAATTTCAAGCTTTAAAAACTTAAGTGACTCATGGGCTGTAAAAACTGCCTGTCCCAGCCCGCAGGCAACTTCTTTTTTTCACATTTATGATCTCACGTTATCAGACGGTTGACATTTTGAGATTCAATTTTACCGGCGCGACCGGAGATTGCTCATCAATTTGCTCAAAACAGGTTGGCTAAACCGTTCCGTGGAGTGAGAAGAAGTTAGTTGTGCATACGCGCAATAGGACTCGATTAGACTTTCTCCGCGTAGATTATCCTTTCAACCGGTGTAGAAGCAAGTTCCCGACCTGACGGCCTGATATACCACTCGGCAAGCTCCTCGTAACCGACATGCTCGACTACCTGCCAGCCGTACCCCTCAAGAAAAACCGGCCACTCTTCCGGGTTCATCCCGAAAAGCCAGATCTTATCCCTTACGTACTTTTTGTAGATATTCTCCCAGCCGTACATGACCCGGCCATCGAGAAAGTCTTTGCGAATATATGTGAAAACCAGAAGGCTGCCATGCTCGGCTTTAGCCAGAAAATCAAAAGTCGCTCTAATTCCGGTTTCAGTCAGATACTGCGTGACAGCCTCCCAGATGAAAAATGTCCGCCTGTCCTCGGAGTAACCATAAGACGCAAGAACAGGGCCCAGCTCTTCTCGATCGAAATCGATCGGCACAAGCCTTACATGGGACGGGACTGCTCCGAATAACTTACACAGCCTGGTCTGCTTGGACTTAATGTTTTCAGGCTGATCGACCTCCCAGACTGGCATGTTAGATAGAGCTAACCGGTATGCCCGGGTGTCAAAGCCAGCACCCAGATTCACGACCGCATTAACCTTATTGACCGACTCGATCAGCTTCTCGTCTATGTACCTTTTTCTGCACAGCATACCACCCCAGAGACCGGGAGTGTCATTCCTGGTAACTCGGATCATCCAGGTTCTGAACAAATTAAACCGCATCAGCCATACAAGAGATCTCATGCCTAACGGAAGTATTCGATAGGCAAGGTCATCTTCGATGATGCGTTGCTCCACAGGAAAATACTGTTCAATAGCAACCAGTGCTGTTGGACTCACGCCTGTTTTAGCTGCAGCTTTTGTCATAATGCTTCTCTATTTACTTTAGTGCAGCATATACGTTTAATTTTGTTACCATCGGATTTCATAGAAATATTAAGTAAATATGGAGCCTTATTTTTGGCATAAAACTTCAAAACAGAAAAACTGGAACGGGGTTATGAACGTAAAAAGTATCTCAAATGCCCGAAGTGCGGGAAGCGGGACTGGGCTGAGATCCTCAGGATTAAAAAATAAATTGTTCTCAGGGAGTAAACTGTTATCTGAAAAGCAACCTTTATTTGATAAGCCTGAAATATCGTTTGAAAAAGGGAGAGGGGAAGATTCCTGAAGATTCAAAGGAAAAGGCTTCCGGAAATAAGCCGGTAAATATGAAAACCAGCCCGGAAAATATGGAAACAGGTCAGGAAAACAGGAGTCAGGAAAATAGTCCCGACCCTCCGACAGGAGAGAATGTTCATCTTCTCCCCCTCCTTACAGTCAATTTCATAGGTACACTCGGGTTCAGTATCGTTCTCCCCTTCCTTGTATTTCTCGTGAGCCGGCTTGGAGGCAATGCCTTCATTTACGGGCTTGCAAGTTCCATGTACCCTGCTTTCCAGCTCATAGGCGCCCCTATTCTCGGCAGGTGGTCTGACATTTACGGGCGTAAAAAGATCCTGCTTTTAAGCCAGCTTGGAACTCTGCTTTCCTGGATTATCTTTCTCGGAGCTCTTTTTCTTCCGGTTGTAACCCTTTTTAAAGTTGACTCCGAAATCCTGGGAGCTTTTACCTTCACTCTGCCCCTTGCAGTGCTCTTCTTTGCCCGGGCTCTTGACGGGCTGACGGGGGGAAATGTGTCCGTAGCCAATGCCTATCTGGCAGACATTACCGAAGAAAAAGACAGGAACCGGAATTTCGGAAAAATGTCGATTTCCTCAAACCTCGGGTTCATAGTGGGCCCTGCCCTTGCCGGGCTTTTGAGCATAACAGCATACGGAGAAGCGGCTCCTGTACTGGGAGCAGTAGTAATATCACTTATAGGGACCGCACTTATCGTATTATATATCCCTGAAAACAAAGAGTGTTCTCTTGAAGGACCTGCCGATGCTGAGGACATACGAAAAGTCTTTGGCTACGAGATAAAGGAATGCAGGACTACGCGGGAAACCGGGAAGCCTTCCTTTCGGGAAGTTTTAAAGCTTCCGAATATCCCTTATATGCTCGGCCTTTACTTTCTCATCTTTCTCGGCTTCAATATATTCTACACCGCTTTTCCACTGCATGCAATCGCAGCCCTTGACTGGGGCATCGCAAAAATGGGGGTCTACTTTACGGTCCTGAGCGGCCTTCTGATAATTGTGCAGGGTTCTATACTCCCAAAGCTTTCAAAAAGATATTCAGATGCCTCACTTATAATATTCGGAAGCCTGATGCTCGGCACGAACTTTCTGCTGCTTATCCCCGGAAACCTCTTCCTGACCTATCTTGCAACAGGGTTTTTCGCACTGGGTGACGGGCTTATGTGGCCTTCTTTCCTTTCCCTTTTATCAAAAATTGCAGGGAAGAACTACCAGGGAACTATACAGGGGTTTGCCAGCAGTTTCGGGGGGCTTGCAAGCATAACCGGGCTGATCCTCGGCGGGCTTTTATATGAACTGCTTGCAGGAAGAGCTTTTTTACTCGCAGGTATGGTAATTTATACCGTATTTTTACTCAATTTCAGGCTCAGGCAATTTGAAAAAGAGCTGAAGTACTGAGAAAATAATTTGAAACCATAGAACGATGGAATGAAAAAAAGCGAAAAACCAAACTGTTTAAGTAAATAGGGCTGTATATTGAAAATAGAAAAGGGCTGAAAAAATCCAGACTAATAAAATCCAGACTAATAAAACCCTGGAATAATAAAAACTTCGGACTAATAAAAAACCAAAACAGGAAACAGTAAAATGTACGGTAATTCCCTTATTCTCATTATATTCGGATTTATGTTTCTTCTTTCTTTCATCCTCTGGGCCTGGACCCTTGTTGACTGCCTGCGAAAAGAAACGGATAAAGGGAATACGCGCCTGATCTGGGTCATTGTTATAGTTTTTACGTATATTGTAGGTGCTTTTCTTTACTATCTTATCAGGCAACCTAAAAGAGTCAAAGAACTCGGCAGATAATTCCAGAAAGAATCAAGGTGGTTCCTGAGTGGTTGTTTAAAAGCATGAAAGTCTATTTGAAGGCCTTTAAAGACCTTATTTGAATGATTGGGCCTCAAAATGTCCGGAGAAAAAGGAGAGGGAATTTACCCTCAAAGTGTTTTAAGGTATTCAACAACATCGCCCACATCTTTATCGGTCATCTTCCACCTGGGCATGGTAAGGTCAAGAGGCTCACCTGAAGGATCAATTCCCTCCCTGATTGCCCTTTTGATGGTCTCTTCCGTGTATGGAGGATGTTCTTCCTCTTCTTCGTGATCTTCAGAAACAAGGCTTTCATACCTGATATCCGGAGGGACCTCAAAACCCATCATTACCGGATAGCCTCCTCTACCGTCAGTCCCATGGCAGTCAACGCAGCTCCCTCCGTGAACGTACAGCCAGTGAGGACCATACTCGGTCTCGATAAGCCCACCGCTTTCGTTAAATCCGGTATAATAGATTACCTCCCCATTTGACTCAAAATCACTTCTGTTATAGGAAGTAGAAATCCTTCCCGGATACATTCCACTACCGGGATACATTTCGCCGCCTGGATACATACCTCTTCCGGGATATGAAGTCCAGTTTTCCGAATAAATATCAGACCGGCCGTAGAAACCGTCCCCGGCACGATAAAGACCTCCCATGGCCCAAAACATAAAAATAAGGACAAATATTCCTGCAACTACCAGAACCAGCAGAATAATCAGGAACGGATTGCTTTTGCTTTCCCCGTCTGCGATGCTTTTACCCCCTTAAAATCAGACATGAGTTTATCTGTGAAAATAATCAGTCAAAATGATCAGTCAAAATGATCAGTCAAAATGACCAGTCAAAATGATCAGGCTTCCTGTTCACTGTTTATTATTTTCTTCTTTTTCCCCTTACATGCTTTAAGACGAATCTGACTCCTGCAGAAACCAGTGCTGCCAGAGCCAGCATTTTCATCAAACCACGAATTATTCCAAACATAAAATTACCCCATCTTTAAAGCTCTTGCATTTATAGCTACGATCACGGTACTCAAGCTCATGAGAACCGCACCCACGGCAGGGCTCAGTAAGATACCGTATCCATAGAGTACTCCTGCTGCGAGCGGAATTGCAAAAACATTATACCCGGTTGCCCAGAGCAGGTTCTGGTACATCTTGGAGTAAGTTTTTCTGGAAAGCTCAATAATGTACAGCACATCTCCGGGATCGTTTTTAACCAGCACGATATCGGCGGTTTCGATTGCAACGTCCGTGCCTGCCCCGATAGCGATTCCCACATCTGCCTGGGCAAGGGCAGGGGCGTCATTGACCCCATCTCCGACCATTCCGGTAACGTACTGCTTCTGGACTTCCATGACCTTTGCTGCCTTTTCGTGAGGAAGGACTTCCGCAAAGTAGTCGTCAAGCTCCAGTTCCCGCGCTACCCAGGCAGCAACATAACGGTTGTCCCCGGTAAGCATCAGGCATTTTATGCCCATTCCTTTGAGCTTTGAGATTGCTTCCCTTGACTCTTTCCTGATAATATCGGCAAGTGCAAGGGCTCCGAGCACTTTCTCTCCTTCAAGCAGAAATACAACGGTTTTTCCCTGCTCCTTAATTTCTTCAATTTTCTCAGATTCAATTTTCCCGTCATTCAGGCTGATTCCTTTTTCTTCAAGGTAGCCCGGGCTTACTAACAGGAATTTCTTGCCATCAATTATGCCCTCTATTCCTTTTCCCGGAATGGAACTGAACTTTTCGACCTGAGAAGGCTCGATTCCTTTTTCCCTGGCGCTCTCAAGGATTCCTCTTGCAATCGGGTGTTCCGAACTTGCTTCAAGGGAAGCTGCGAGGCTGAGGATCTTTTTTTCATTCTTTTTGTCATTCTTTTTGTCATTCTTTTTGTCATTCTTTTTGTCATTCTTTTTGTCATCTTCACCTGAGAGAGAAACTAAATCCGTTACTCCAAACCGGCCTTCAGTGAGGGTACCAGTTTTATCAAAGATTACAGCTTCAAGGCTGCGGGCTTTTTCAAACGCCTGCCGGTCCCTGATCAGAAGCCCGGATTTTGCGGCAATAGATGTTGAAACTGCAACCACCAGAGGAATTGCAAGCCCAAGGGCATGCGGGCAGGTAATAACCATTACAGTAACTGCCCTCTCCAAAGCAAAAACAAGTTCCTGACCGGAGAAGCTCCAGAGAATAAATGTGAGAGCTCCCGCAGTCAGGGCTATGATCGTAAGGTACATAGCAGCCCTGTTTGCCAGGTCCTGAGTTTTTGATTTGCTCTCCTGGGCTGTTCTGACAAGTTCGACAACCTGGTTGAGATAGGTGTCCTTTCCTGTTTTTTTGACCTCCACAACAAAAGCTGCCTCCCCGTTAATCGAACCGCCTATGACCCCATTTCCCGGCTTTTTCGTGACAGGTTTTGACTCCCCGGTGAGCATGGATTCGTTGACACTGCTCATCCCCTCAGTAACGGTTCCATCAACAGGAATCTTTTCCCCTGGCTTGACCAGCACCCAATCTCCAATTTTTAACTGGTCAACGCTCACGTCAACAGTTTCGCCGTTTTTCTTCAGGTGGGCAACCGACGGCATTATTTTAACCAGCTCTTCAAAGGCTCTTGAAGCCCCCATTACCGAACGCATCTCCAGCCAGTGCCCGAGCAGCATAACATCGATAAGGGTCACCAGTTCCCAGAAAAAGACTCCGCCGGGAAGCCCGAAGACCACAGCAGAGCTGTAAAAATAAGCCACACTGATAGCAACGGCTATGAGGGTCATCATTCCCGGAGATTTCTCTGCAAGCTCGTCTTTTATCCCCTTGAGAAAGGGGTACCCGCCGTAGAAATAAACGACCGATGACAGCAAAAAGGTAAGAATATCCGCACCGGGGACGCGAAGCTCAAAGCCAAAAAAACCCTGAATCATGGGAGAGAGCAGCAAAACCGGGAAGGTCAGTATAAAAGAGACAATGAACCTTTTTCTGAAATCTGCAAGCATATGAGCATGATGATCATCATGACCTTTTCCCCCGGACATTTCATGTCCCTCATGCTTCATTCCTTCGTGCTGGTCATGACCTTGAGGTTGAGGTTTCATTCCTTCAGGATGCCCATGTTTCATCTCTTCGTGCTGCTCATGGGTTTGGGTTTGGGTTTTCTCTCCGGCATGCCCTATTTTATCTTCCGGATGGCCCTCATGAATCATATTTTCAGCAGGCTTATTCCCATTTTCGTCGTGAAATTCATGGGAATTTCCTGACATTTCCCTTCCAGAGTTATGTTCTTTATTGGAAAGAGAAGGCTCATTTACCTGAATATTAGAACTATCAGTGTCCAGTCCATTCCCTTCAGCCTGCATATCCCCAATGCCCCCGAATTTTAAAATTATTTAAGATATTATAATCTCTAATATATTTGAAAATAAAGGAATCAAATATCCTGAGTCGAAAAATAATAGAATTGATTTCAAAAAGGTATATGGAAATAAAAGAAAACATAAAAATGTAATAAAAGAAAACTTTAGTGATTTTGTTTACTCTTAATACCCCGACGCACAGTGAATATCAAAAAATAGAGCATAATGAAGCAAACGACCCCGAGGAAGACGGTAGACCAGAAAGCTACATTCGCAGGAATATAACTAATGGCCCCAAAGTCTTCAAACAACGTCGACATATTATAATATAGATACACAAATCTGATAAATATATCTGATCACCTTATAAAAGAAAAAGAAAGACGAGAGAGTTCATTAAGGCAGGTAAAAATATAAAAATACAGCATATGATACACCGAAATCAGGAGTCATACATGACCTATTTTTCCAGAAACTTCTGAGACTTATTTTCACTTTATGGCCTGCTGCACACTAAGGATGAGCAGATAGAAAAACTAAACGAGAATATGCACAAACAAGCTGTTCATATTCAGAGCTTGATCCAGGAGAACAGCAGGTTAAACATTAAGCTGCTTCTGGAGATCCGAAAACAAAAAAACCATGGTGAAAGTTCTGGTGAGATCACAGAAATTGAAGATGTAGTGAAAATATTTAAAAATGTGCGGGTCATTTATCTTAAGGGACAGCGCATGTTGGATCAACAAAAAGAAATGGAGTGCAAACTATTTGAAATATATAATAAAAATCTAGATCGCTTTTTTTCGACACAATTCCATAATCCAGTGATTTCGCTTAGTTTTTTCTGTAGTTATTTTATACCTTTTGCAATTTGTGTTTCCATTAAGGGTTTCACAATCTCCGTTTTATACCATCTTACATTTTCTGAGTGGATTAAAAAAGAAAATGCGTGCATAAAAAGAATACAACCTCGCGAAGGATGAATCAGCTTCGAGAGGCTGAAAATAAAGAAGTAAAAATATATCAGGCAATTCAGTTAAAATTAATGGAGATTTGTAATTTCGGAGGATTTCTACAGAGCTTAAAAATTATATATGCACCTGGTTTCTTTAATGACTTTACCACTACTATCTTTTTCTAAGAATCTCATGATTTCTTTGTCGTGAGAAACCATTGTATCACAGTATGGGCATGGTTCTGCATTTTTGTACAGTACAGCGTGCAGAAATGTTTCTGCCTCTTCAAACTGAACAATTTGTGAGCGGAACCATTTTCTACAATTTGTACACCTGACTTCACAGCTTTTTGTCTCGTTCATTTTTCCATCATCTTTTGAGTTAATTTCACATTGTACGGAATATTATTAAACATATATATAAAGCAACGTGGCCGAAATTATTCCCGTATTCGTATAAAAAATATAGGCTTGCGCAATATATTTATAATGATTAAAAAAACAAAGGACTGATGCATAATATATACAATGTATCAAAGAAAAAAAAGATCAGGGAAAATCAAAGAGAAATCAGCCAGAGTTTAACTTGGGAGCGCAGAGGCACAGCGTGAAGTCCCCTTCCTCGGAGGCATCAGCCGACAGGTGGGGGATGAAAGCGCAGCCTCGCACAGTAGTAAATATAACTTTATAACTTAATAAACTACATTTTAGCGAAATGTACATATGTCTTTAAAACGTATAAACTATAGTATGTTAAAAGCCTATAAGTACCGAATCTACCCAGACAAAAACCAAGAAGAATTTATAAATCTTCATTTTGGTGCATGTAGATTCGTCTATAATTGGGCTTTAGAACAGAAAATTAAAACTTATCAGCAAACTAAGAAATCAATATCAAGGTTTGACTTACAAAAGATTTTAGTTCACGAAGTAAAACCTTCTAATGAATGGCTGAAAAAAGCTAATTCTCAGGCTCTACTTGCTTGTTTAGTAAACGTAGAATCCGCTTTCACTAAGTTCTTTAGAGAAAAATCTGGATTCCCTAACTTCAAATCAAAGAAAAATCCAGTTCAATCTTATCAAATGCCACAGCATTATACAGTAGATTTTGAAAGAAATGTTATCAAGCTTCCAAAAATGGGTGAAGTTGAAGCAGTTCTTCATAGAAGGTTTGAAGGTACTATGAAGACTGCAACCATTTCAAGGTCATGTACTAGAAAATACTTCATATCTATTCTTGTAGATAATGGAGTAGAACTTCCTGATAAACAAGAAATATCAGAATCTAACACTGTAGGCATTGATGTAGGTATCAAAGATTTTGCAGTTCTTTCTACAGGTGAAAAAGTTGAGAATCCGAAATACCTTAAAAATTCTCTAAAACGAATGAAATGTTTGCAGAAAAGAGTTTCAAAGAAAGTAAAAGGTTCTAATAACCGTACTAAAGCAAGACATCATCTTTCAAAAATCCATGAAACTATTAGCAATCAGAGGAATAATTTCCAACACCAACTCTCTTCTAAACTTATCTGCGAGAACCAAGCTATATCGTTGGAAACTCTGAATGTTAAAGGCATGGTCAAGAATCACTGTCTGGCTCAATCTATTTCAGATGCAGGTTGGAGCAGTTTTGTAACCAAATTAGAATATAAAGCTGATTGGTTAGGTAAGACTATTCTAAGAATCGGTAGATTTGAGCCTTCTTCAAAGATATGTAATGTTTGTGGTTATCACAATTCTAATCTTACCTTGAAAGTTAGAGAATGGGTATGTCCTGATTGCAAAACACAACATGATAGAGATATAAATGCTGCAATCAATATCAAAAAATTCTCTCTTCAAGAACAAAATCTTATAGTTATCTGACACCTACGGAACGTAGGGGATGGGCTTGTGGACTTGCGAACAGTAGTTCGGGGGATGAAGCAAGAAGCCCCTTCCTCGCCATCAGGCAGGGAGGGGGTAGTTCAC